>DATDTH010000134.1:0-8192 GCA_035290985.1 Pseudomonas sp.
GTGGCGAAAACCGAGGGATACATTGTGTGTAGGGGCGAATGAATTCGCCCCTACAATCCAGGACAGTCGATGGCCCGACGCGCCTCTGAAAACCCACCTTCGCGCGGGTAAAACACCCTTAACGCATAATCGCCAATTCGAAGGCGCCTTCGTCGGCATGGGCATGGCTCTGCATGCCCGCCTCGTCGACGGCCAGGTCCTGCAGGGGGCGCTTGAAGGGCTTGTTGTCCAGGGTCCGCAGGTGGCGGTCCTCATCGGTGGTCAACAGCAGGACATAACGCTCGCCCTCGGCCGCCTCGACCGGCACCGTGCCCTCGATAAAGGCATAGCGGTACCAGGTCTCGCCATGCAATTGATAAATCGCGTCGCTGACCAGGCGGGTCGGCCTCTTCGCCTCGTCGAGAAACAGCAGCGAGGGATAGACCAGTTGCTTGTTGGCGAAACTGCGCACCCGCAGGCCATAGGTCAGTTGCGAACGAGGCAGTTTCAGCGCCGCGTAATAGCTGCGCCCCATGGGAAAGCTGAAGCTCGGCGAGAATCGGTTCAACTCCGCATAGCGCGGCTCATCGGCCGACAGCTCGGTGAAGGCATCCTCCGCCAACTGTCCGCAGCACTGCTCCAGCAGGCTCTGGTACAACTCCTCGCTCGGGGCCTGGCTGCCCTCCAGCAAGGCGCGCATGGCCGCGGTGGGTTGGCCGTCCAGCCCGGGCAGGGAGGCCGCCTTGGGTTTGAATTCGATCTGCCGCCCCTCGGTGAAGTGCAGGGGCGCGCGGCCGGCCCGCGGCTCGGCCTGCGCCGTGGCGCTGGAGACTCCGGCATTGCGCATTCGGCCCTGTTCATCGACCCAGGTGTAATAGGGCTGGTCCTGACCAGGCCGCACATAGCCCTTGCCCTCCAGCACATCGGCATCGATGTAGTCGCTGGTCCGCTCGCCATTGGCCAGGAGCGCATCGCGCCGTCCGTCATCGGCTTGCTGGGCGCCGGCATAGAAACTGGTCTGCAGCGTGCCGCCGGCGTCGACCCAGGTGTAGTAACGCCGCTTGCTCTCGCCCGCCGGCTTGCTGCCCGGCCAGCGCCCAGCGCCCTCGCCCGCCAATCGTACACTGTCGCTCAGGCCCACCCGTTTCGCGGCCTGGCGCTGCTGCTGGGCATAGCCCTGGTCGACGAAGGTGTTATGTACCCGCCCCTGGTCATCGACCCAGGTCAGGTAGCGCCCCTTGCCGGCCAGGCTTGGGGCCGCCAGCAAGACCAGCAGGATCAACAGAATGCGCATAGGTCGCTCAAAAACTGGTCTGGTAGGTCAGGGCCAATATATAGGCTTTGACTGTGGTCTGAATATTCAGGTCGGCATAGGGGTTGTAGACCATGCTGTCGATCCCCGCGCAGTTGACGTTGCAACTGCTCCCGGCCGGGATGTCCTGCTTGCTCACCAGGTAATTGAAGCCGATGTCGATGATGGTGTCCTGGTCCCAGCGGTAACCGGCACCCAGGCCATAGAGCTGAGCATCGCCCAGGGGCGCCAGCACATCCGCCTTATTGCCGGGAATGGCCGAGGGCCGCGGCTCGTAACCGAAGCGCAGGCTCAGCCGGTCGTTGACCTCGTATTGCACGCCGAGGGCCCAGCTCCAGACCGACTCGTAGCCGCGGTCCAGGGTGATGGTGGTGGCCGTGGCATTGTCCGGCGAGAAGATACTGGCGATGCGCAGCACGTCCAGGGGCTGGTCGAATTCCAGGGTGAACTCGTCCCAGGCGGCGTAGTCGGTCCACTTCAGATCTAAATTGATCTGCCACTTGGGGTGCGGCTTGAGCTTGATCCCGGTGGCAAAGTGCGCCGGGTAGGTCAGGTCCATGGAAACGTTGCCCTGTTCCTCGTCGAACACCCCGTCCGGGGTGATGCTGTTGAAGATGGCGCCGAACAGGGAGCTGTCCAGGCCTCGCCAGAATCCCTGCCAGTCCTTCGAGTAATCGATGTTGTACTGACCCTGCAGGTGCATTTCGGCTTCGCTCTGGTACACCGCGCCCCAGGCGAACCAGGGTGTCGGTTCCCAGAGAAAGCCCAGGTTCCAGGTCGGCGACAGGGACTGCTGCATGTCGATGTCCAGGTTGGCGATATCGGTAAAGGGTCCCAGATCGCCGCCACAGAGATTGAGCAGCACTTCGAACGGGTTGCCTTGCACCGTACACAGCGCATCCTGGGCCGCGCCGGTAAAGCCGGTCAGTACGTTCGGCGCGCGGAAATCCTGGTTGAGGGCCATGGCCTGGTGGGAAAAGCCGATGGACAAGCCCAGCGCCAGTTCGTCGTTGACCTGGTAGCCGACCGAGGGCGAGAAATAGGTAATGCGCTGCATCACTATTTCCTTGCCCTGGTAGCGGGCCGGATCATCGTCGTCCCGGGAAAAGCCCAGGGCCTGGGGCGCATAGATATTGGTGGCGAAGGTGAACTTGGAGCCCGGAGGATTGACCGACACCCCGCCCAGGGGAGCGAACAGCAGCGGCAGCTCGGTGGCACCGCCCATGCCCGGCAAGTACATGGCCGCCGCCGTGGTGCGGCTGGAGTTGTTGGCCACCGGGTCATCCTTGAGGCCGAGAAACTTATCACCATAGTTGGCCGGCGCATCGAAATCCGCCCGGATATCCATCACCCCGGTGATGAACTTGGTGGTGGTCTGGCGGCCCTTGAGCTTGGTCAGCGCCGCCGGGTTGTAATGCACCGCATCGACCCCGCTGGAGTCGGCGGTGATGGCATTGCCCAGGGCCATGGCCTTGGGATTGCCGATCGTCAGGTTTTGCGCCAGCTGGGCCTGGGCCGCGCCCGCCCCGAGCCAAACGACCCCGGCTATCGCCCGGGCCAACGGCGAAATACGCATTCTCATCACGTGTTCGCTCGCAGGTTATTGGGCTTTGAGGCCTTTGATGTCCAGGGGCATAGAAAAGCCCAGCAGGACATCCGGGGAGTCTTCGGTCATGCCGAAACCGGCGTTGACGTTGACGATATGCTCCGGCGACGTGCGCAAGCCCAGGGAGAAATTCATGATCGCACTGGTCTGCTCCGTACCCTCGAGGCTGGTGTCAGCGAAGGTGAAGGTCGGGGCCTGGTTGTGGGACATCTGGAAGGAAGTGGCCAATGACACGTCATAGGACAGGGCATAGGCGAAGCCCATGCTCAGGGACAGGCTCGAGCCTGGATCCACCTCTTCCAGGCGGCGGCCGCCACGGGTCTGGTTGATCTTGGTGACCGGCAGGTTGTAGGTGTACCCCAGGGAACCGAAGAGCACCACGGGGTCGATCACGTAAGACAGGTTGGCCCCGCCACCGAGGCTGTAATAGCCGCTGCCGGTCGACAGCTCGTTGGCACTGTTGATGTCGTAGGGGCTGCTGCCCGTGGGCAAGCCGAGGGTGGCATAGAGGGTGGTCACCGGCTTGCCGCGCAGGGAGGTCCAGGGCTGCCAGCGCAGGCTGGCGGAGACGTCGCCCAGGCTGTAGGCATCCAGGTCCCGCTCGGTGTCGTACTTGGCGATCAACGGCAGACGGATACTGAAGGTCAGGTTGTCCCAGACCCCGTAGTCGAAAGTGAAGGAGTTGGTGAAGCTGTGCTGCGCCTCGCTCTGACCGACCACGCTGTAGACGTTGGTACCGGTGCGAAAGGTCTCGATCACTGTGTCGCGCACCAGGGAATAGTCGAAACCGTAGGTCAGGGTGCGCTCGCCTTTCTTCAGCAAGGTGTAACTCTTTTCCGCGGCCTGAAAGACTTGCTCCAGGGCCTTGGTGCTGTCGGCGTCGTCTTCCTTCTTGCCCAGCGCCTCGCGGGCCTCATCGACCGAGGGTTCGTCGGCCCAGACCACGCCCCCGCTCAACACTGCCAGCATGGCCAGCCATGCATACCTTGCACCCATGACACTTTCCCCACTCGTTTTTATTATGCCGAGCAAAAACAATCCATTATTTGCGTCGGATATGTTGAATGTCGCCGCCGGAACCCAGCTTGTCGGCCTGGTTCCCGGTGAACTTGACGATCTGCGGAAACTCGCGAAAGGCCAACAGGCTGACGGTGCGATCATCGATGATACGCAGGTCGCGATCGGTCAGGGCCAGGGCATTGCGCGGTTCCTGGCCGCTGGGGAAGATCACGAACAGCACGTTCTGGTCCCAGATGGCCTCGAAACGCGTGCGGGTGAAACTGATATTGCCCAACGCAGGATCGGCGACGAAGACGTGGTCGTTATGGACCTCGCGCACCACCACGAAATGTTTGAAGCCGGCGTATTCGATCGGCACTATGGCCGGATGCTCGAGGGCATCCAGGTCGGCGAATTCGGCGCGAAAGCCTCCGCTCTTGTAGCCCAGCGCGCTGACGAAGCGCTTCATGTCCAACAACGAAAAACCCCGTCGCTCGACGATTTTGTCTGCCTCGCCATAGCGCAGCAGCCCTTCCATCACCTGGCGTTCCTGCAGGTTCTGACCCAGAAAATAATCCAGCAGGGTGGTCAGCGCCGCGGAGCCGCAGCTGTAGTCGTAGGCCTGGCGAATGACGTTGCGAAACTGCAACTGGCTCATCGGCTCGAGTGTCACCGACTCGCGAAACGACAGATTGGGCTGCTGTGACTGGCTTAGGTTGACCGTGCCCGGTGGCGGCGGCTTGGTATCCACCGCTTCGGTGAAGCCCCAGACCCCAAGCAGGCTGCCCAACAGAATCTCGATCATGAACGGCCCTGGTCATGCGCTTTTTCAGGCGCGTCATTTTTGACGAAGTGTAGCGGATGCAAATGAAAGGCCCGGGCAACCGAAGCTACCCAGGCCTGGTTCAGCTCAGGCGAAAGGGATCAGTGACCCCAGACCTTGATTGTGGTGCCAGCCATGTCGATATCGGAAATCGCCAGCGAACCGATGCTGGCCGCGCCGGTGGTCGCGCCGCCGGCATAGGTGCCACCGACATAGATGCCGCCCACCGTAACGCTGCCGGTCATGGTCGGCAGGCTGATCGCCAACTGCTGGGTATCGACACCGCCGATGGAGGTGGTCACCACGTCGACTTCCAGTGGATCGACATCGGAGATGGTGAATCCGTTGAATTCCACGTTGGTGATGTTCAGGCTGCCACCCAAGGCGTCGCCATCGGTGTATTTCAGGTTACCGATGGAGCCGGCGAAGGTACCGGAGATGCTGATGCCGTCCTGGCCGGTGACGGAAGACAGCGCGCTGTCGTCCATCGCCCGCAGGTCGGCCTGGGCCATGAACGGAACGGCCAGAACAGCGGCGGCCAGAGCGAGTTGTTTGAGGCTTTTCATTCTTGTTATCTCCAAAGAATCACAGGTGGGTTGCCCCCGAGGCACTGCCCTGGACTCCTGTCCTGGGCAGCTGAACCGACTCGCGCCGATCTCCGGGTCTGACGCTGCTGTCCTTAGTCGCGTCAGGCGTGGAACCGTGAAGCACTTGCTTCTCGTCCTGGACACAAATTACTGTGCCGGCTTGCCGCTGCCAGCCCATCCAAGGGATGGAGCGGCCCATCACCTAAACCTCGCTTAGGCCTCACTCAACAGGCCCAGGCTTTTGCCCTTGAGCACCGCCTGGGTCCGGCTCCGCACGCCCAGCTTGGCGAACAGGTTGTGCAGGTGCCATTTGATGGTGGCTTCGGACAGGTGCACCGCCTGGGCGATGTCGCGATTGGACAAGCCCGCCGCGACCAAGCGCAATATTTCCCGCTCACGATGACTAACATCATGATTTTCATCGATTTTATCTGGGTCCAGGGTCAGCAATCGACATTGCTCGCGCAGGCTCTCGGCCAGCCCCTGCCAGGCGCCGGCCCGCCGCGGCTCCGCCGTGTGCCAGGCCTGCCAGAGCGGGAGCAACCAGAGGGCATCGTCGAGAAACAGGCGGCGATAGCCGCGATTCCAGGCCTCATCCAGGCTGGACTGGAACAGGGCGAAGGCTTTTTCAGCGTTACCTTTGCGCCAGTACGCTACCGAGAGTAACAAGGAGAAGCGCAGGCGCCGGTCACGCTGGTGCTCGGCCGTCTGCTTCAGCAAGGCGGCTTCCAACAGCGCCTGGGCCTTGTCGGCGCGGCGCTCACAGAGCGCCAGGCGGGCCTCGGCCAAGACCTGGGCGGCATGGGCATCCGGGTAACGGCCAATAGGTAACAGGCTCAGGTGACGCTCCAATTGCAGGTAGGCGCGCTCGGCCTCATTGGGCCGACGCAGCCACAGCAGGAATTGCACCTTGCACCCCATGCCCAGAGCAAACACCCGCTCATAACCGCGGCCCTGCAGCCCGACCAACCACGCGTCGAGCTGGACCAGGGCCTGTTCGCCCTCGCCGGCGAAAAAACGCGCCCTGGCCATGACCAGGTGACCGCGACTGATCAGCTCGATGGGCGTCGCCACATCACGCCAGGTGGTGGCCAGGGGCAACTCGGCGAGAATCACGCCATGCCGGTCCTGCTCGTAGAGCAGGTCGGCATAGGCCAGGGCCAGCGGCCCGCCGACGCGACTGCGCCGACCGAAGACCCGTTCCACTCGATTACGGGCCGCCTCGGTGATCGCACAACCGCGCTCCAGATCGCCGCACTCCTTGCAGATCAGCGCCTCGATCAGGCTGGTCATCACATGCAGGTATTCGCTGTCCACCTGGCGCAGGCACGCATGGGCGGTGGCGATGGATTTCGCCGCCTCGCCGAATTCGCCGAGCAAGGCGTAGGCCGCCGCCTGGACGATGGACAGGCTGGCATGGAACACCGGCTGATTGTCCGGGACCATCTTCAACCAGTGTCGGGCGACCTTCAGGCTGTTTTCCAGCTTGTCTTGGTACAGCAGCACCAGGGCCTTGAGCACCTGGGCGGCGGCGAGCAATTCGGCCAGGCCGTAATGCAGGGTCTTGCCGCGGCCTTGCAGCAGGTGCGTGCTGACCTCCTCGATCAGCGCCTCGGCCTCGGCGAATTTCTGCTCGAAGGCCAACTGCCAGGCGTAGAAGATCTGGAACACCGCATGCTCGCGAATCACCTCGGCCGGCATGCCCTTGAGGATCGCCAGGATGCCGTAGACCCGATTACCGGCGATCAGGCGCGCGCCCTGGCGCTCCAACAGTTCGGCGGCGAAGGCATAGTCGCGGCCCCGCAAGGCATACTTGATCGCCCGGTCCGGCCAGTCGCGGCCCTCGCACCAGCAGGCCGCGGCATGCAGCAGAGGCGCCGGGTCGCCGCGCTTGGCCAGCCGCCCCTGAAGGAATTCGGCGAACAGGTGGTGATAGCGAAACCACTCGCCCTGCTCGTCCAGGCGAATCACGAACAACTGCTCGCTCTGCAGGCGACTGAGCATGTCCGCCCCATCCCGGCGTCCGGTCAGGGCATCGCACAACTCGGCGCTGAACTCGTCCAGCACCGAGGTCTGGTCGAGAAACAGCTGCAGGGACTCGGGCAGGCTGGCCAATACGTCTTCGGCCAGGTAGTCGGCGATATTGCGCTCGGTCCCGGAGAGCCCCGCGAGAAAGGCCGCCCGGTCGGGGTGGCGGACCAGGGCCAGGCCCGCCAGGTGCAAGGCGGTGATCCAGCCTTCGGTGCGGGCCTGCAGCAGGTTCAGTTCGGCCGTACTGAGCGACAGCTGCTTCACTTCGCGAAAATACGCCTCGGTCTCGTCACGGGACAGGCGCAGGTCCTCGGCATTGAGCCCCAGCGCCCAGGGTTCGAGGGACAATCCGGCCGAGACGAAGCGCGGGCGGTAACGGCTGCTGGTGACCAGGTGAATGGTCTCCGGCAGGCGCTCGATCAGGTAACGGGCGCCCTGCCCCAGGGCCGCATGGCGAATCCGATGAAAGTCATCCAGCATCAGGTAGAGGTGCCCACCCTCCAACTGCCTGAGGTCGGCGATAAAGGCATCGATCACCGCCTCCACGGACCAATTCACATCGCCTTGCAGCAAACCGGCCGTGTTCGCGCCAAAACCGGGCACCACGGCCTCGATGGCGGCGATCAGGTATTGCAGAAAGCGTTGCGGCTCGCTGTCGCTTTCATCGCAACTCAGCCAGGCCACCTGCGCCCCATCGCTCAGCAGCCGCTCGCGGAACTGGCTGAGCACCGTGCTTTTGCCAAAGCCGGCGGGCGCGCTGAGAATCACCAGGCGCTGCTCGCGGGCAGCGAACAGCCGCTCGATCAGCGCCGCACGCACCAGCAAGGGACGTCCCCCGCCATCGGCGGGAAAGAG
>DATDTH010000135.1:0-3233 GCA_035290985.1 Pseudomonas sp.
AAGTCGGTACGACGGAACACGATACCGGTGTCCACGGGTGCCGGCTTCAGGGTCAGGTATACCTTTTCCCCGGAATGCAGGCCGACGCCAGTGGCGCGGATAATGTTCTTCAGGGTGCGTTGTCTGATCATGGCTTTGGCCGCTATAGCACTAGTTGCGAATAGTTTTCAACAATGGCCGGCGATGATAGCAGAACCGGCCTTTGCTGAACACCAATCACCCCAATACTCCTGATACATTTCATTAATCAGCCTGACGACGCAGGAACGCTGGGATGTCCAGGTAATCCAGGTCATCCTGTGGGTTCAGCTTGGCCGCAGTGGCCGCACCGCCGTGGCTTTGACGCTGAACGGTTGGGCGCTCGTAGTCCTTGTAATTGACGCTCTGCTCGGCACGCGCCGGGGCTGCTGCGTTGCTGCCAGTGCTGGCAGAAACTTGCACAGTGTTGTCGATAACCTTGACCGGCTTCTCGATACGCGCACCCAGACCCGTGGCAACTACAGTCACGTGCAGCTCGTCGCGCATGTCCGGATCGATCACAGTACCGACCTTGACGGTGGCGTGCTCGGAAGCGAACTGCTCGATGATGTTACCCACGTCGGAGTATTCACCCAGGGACAGGTCGGGACCGGCGGTAATATTGACCAGGATGCCGCGGGCGCCCTGCAGGTTTACGTCTTCCAGCAGCGGGTTGCGGATGGCCGCCTCGGTGGCTTCACGCGCACGGTTCGGACCGCTGGCGCAGCCGGTGCCCATCATCGCCATGCCCATTTAGCTCATCACGGTCTTCACGTCGGCGAAGTCGACGTTGATCATGCCCGGACGCTTGATGATGTCGGAGATGCCGCGCACGGCACCGGCCAGCACGTCATCGGCCTTGGCGAAAGCCGACAAGAGGCTCGCGTCCTTGCCCAGGATGGTCAGCAGCTTTTCGTTGGGGATGGTGATCAGCGAGTCGACGCTCAGGGACAGGGCACGGATACCCTCCTCGGCGATCAGCATGCGTTTCTTGCCTTCGAACGGGAACGGACGGGTGACCACGGCGACCGTGAGGATGCCCATTTCCTTCGCCACTTCGGCGATGATCGGTGCCGCGCCTGTGCCGGTGCCGCCACCCATACCAGTAGTGATGAACACCATGTCGCAGCCTTGCAGCACTTCGGCGATGCGCTCACGGTCTTCCAGGGCGGCCTGGCGGCCGACTTCCGGGTTGGCGCCCGCGCCCAGGCCCTTGGTCACACCGGTGCCCAGTTGCAGCACGGTACGCGCGCCGACATTCTTCAACGCCTGGGCGTCGGTGTTGGCGCAGATGAATTCCACGCCTTCGATGTTGTTTTTCGCCATGTGGTTGACGGCATTGCCGCCGCCACCGCCGACGCCGATGACCTTGATCACGGCACTTTGTGGAACGCTGTCTACGAGCTCGAACATGATTCTCTCCCTTACTTTCTAGTTATAACGCCTACCGCTTGCTTAAAAATTGCCCTGGACCCAGCGCTTGAGACGCTCCAGTACAGGTGTCTTGGGTTCATCGCTGTAGCTGCCGAAGCTGCTGCCCGAGAGGGAAATGCCATCGGCCTGCTTCTGCAGCCCGTACAGCAACAATCCCACGCCGGTGGAATAAATCGGGTTGCGCACCACGTCGCCCAAGCCGCGAACGCCCTGGGGAATTCCCAGGCGCACGGGCATATGGAAGATTTCCTCGGCCAGTTCGACCGCGCCTTCCATCTTCGCCGTACCACCGGTCAGCACGATGCCGGCCGGAATCAGGTCCTCGTAGCCGCTGCGCCGCAGTTCCGCCTGGATCAGGGTGAACAGCTCGTCGTAACGCGGCTCGACCACCTCGGCCAAGGACTGGCGGGACAGGTCCCGCGGCGGCCGGTCGCCGACGCTCGGCACCTTGATGGTCTCGCCGGCGCCGGCCAGCTTGGCCAGGGCGCAGGCATAGCGAATCTTGATTTCCTCGGCGTACTGGGTCGGGGTGCGCAGCGCCATGGCGATGTCGTTGGTGACCTGGTCGCCGGCGATGGGAATCACCGCCGTATGACGAATCGCGCCCTCGGTGAATATCGCGATATCGGTGGTCCCGCCGCCGATATCCACCAGGCACACACCCAGTTCCTTCTCGTCATCGGTCAGCACCGCATAAGCGGATGCCAACTGCTCGAGGATGATGTCGTCGACTTCCAGGCCGCAGCGGCGCACGCATTTTTCGATGTTCTGCGCCGCGTTCACCGCGCAGGTGACCACGTGCACCTTGGCCTCCAGGCGCACGCCGGACATGCCCAGGGGTTCGCGCACCCCTTCCTGATTGTCGATCACATAGTCCTGGGGCAGGGTGTGCAGCACCCGCTGGTCGGCGGGGATCGCCACCGCCTGGGCGGCATCCAGCACCCGCTCCAGGTCGGCCTGGCTGACTTCGCGGTCGCGGATCGCGACTATGCCGTGGGAATTCAGACTGCGGATATGGTTGCCGGCCACACCGACGAAGGCCGAGTGGATCCGGCAACCCGCCATCAGCTGCGCCTCCTCGATGGCACGCTGGATCGACTGCACCGTGGATTCGATATTCACCACCACGCCCTTTTTCAAGCCGCGGGACGGGTGAGTACCGATACCGACGATTTCCAGCTGACCATCGGCCGAGACTTCGCCGACCAGGGCCACCACCTTGGAGGTACCGATATCGAGGCCGACTATCATCTTGCCGCTCTGCACGTTTGCCATGGTCTTGCCTTCTCCTTGAGTCACTGCACGGCGGCGGCTTGGGCGGCCGCCGTGGGCGCTATCGGCTCGCGCCAGGCCACGGCCAGGCCGTTGGCGTAGCGCAGATCGATACGCGCGATATTCGCGTTTTGTTCTTTCAGGGTCTTGCCATAGATGACGATAAAACGCTGCATCTTCTCCATCAGGTGGTCGCGCCCCAGCAGCAATTCGATACTCTGCCCCGCACTGTCCGGCCCGGTGGAGAGGAACCAGCTGCCACGCTCGCGTAATTCCAGACGCGCCACCGAAAACCCCAGGGGCCGTAACATCTGGCTGAGCACCTGGTACTGCTGCATCACCTTTTCCTGGGCCCGCTGCGGCCCGAACAGCTTCGGCAGATGTTCGTAATGGGCCAGCTCGCGCGGGGCGAACGCCTGCCCCTGGTTGTTCAGCAAGGCCTCGTCACCCCAGCGGGCGATCGGCAGTTGTTCTTCCAGGCGGATCAGCAGCTGGTCGGGCCAGACCCG
>DATDTH010000136.1:0-4580 GCA_035290985.1 Pseudomonas sp.
CCCTGATCAGCCGGTTCCGCTGGAGCAACTTGTCGCGATCGTGACGCCGTTTCGTGGTCAGGTTGAGGCCATCAAAAATCTGGTGCGCGAAAGGCTCGATCCTATGGACGACAACCTGAGCGGGCGCCTGACCATTGGTACCGTCCATACGTTGCAGGGTGCCGAAAAGCCTGTCGTGCTGTTCAGTGCGGTGAACAGGGAAAGCCGTGCCAGTCGTCGAACCGAGAGTAATCATCGGGAACGTGTATTTATCGATCGTGACGATGGACGTTTGCTCAACGTGGCGATTAGCCGGGCGCAGAAGAGTTTCATTCTGTTCGGCCACTCTGACTTGTTCTTCTCCCAGCAGGCCATGGATCCGACCAACGATTTGCCTTCCGCCATAGTCGGGAGGTGCCTTGCGGGTGTCCGGGAGCCGGAACATGAGCGGATGACCGGTGCACCACGTGCGCCGGCCTGTAAGTTAGGACCGACCACCCTGATGGTCGTTGAGTCCGTTCACAAGGCGAAAATCATTCAGGACCTGGTGTCTGATGGAACCCAGGTGTTTGGCTGCGGTGGTCACATTCGCGACTTGCCCGGTGCCGGGGCGATTCGCTGGCTGGACGGGCTCAAGCCCCGTTGGCAACTGAGCGAACGCGATGGCAATGATCTCACGACGGCCCTGCGCAACACCGGTAGCCGTTTATTGCAATGCAACGAGCTCGTGCTTGGCACCGACGATGATGCCCAGGGCGAGGCCATTGCCTGGCACATGATTCAAGTGCTTAAGGAGGCTCCGTGGTTCATGCATGTCAGGCAGGTGCGCCGTGTACGTTTCCATGCGCTGACCGAGCAGGAAATGGAGCGGGCATTCGAGCAGGGCAAACTGTTTCAGGTCGAGGGCGCCACGCCAGAGCAGCGTGCTGCCAGCATGTGTCGCGCCTTGAACATGGGGCTGGCCTATGGCGCCATTGCTTTGCGGGTGCTGGATAACCTTATTGGTTCGGTCTATCTGCGTCATGGCGTTCCAGGGGGTGGGCGTGTCAAAGGTCCATTATTGCGAGCCTTGGCGGGCTATGGCGATTCCAAGGGCTTGCCCGGCAAGCGATTCGGCATTGCCATAACGCTGCTGGTGAACGGTACTGCAGTGCCTGCACGTTTAATGGTGCTTCGCGGAGCCGAAAGCTGGCGAGCCTGGGGAAGCGATCGGATCGAGGATGCATCCTTGTTGTCTGCCGCGTTAGGAGACGCAATTGTTTCACCGACCCCATGCCTGATAGAACACGAAACCTGCCTGCTGCCCCCCGCGCAAACTCTGGGCACCAATCTGGTGTTACAGGAAGCGTTCCGACGTTATGGCTGGTTGCCTTCCAGTACCATGAGCGCACTGCAGAGGCTGTATGAGTTGCGTTCAGGCACTGACGATCCCGAGCCACGATTGAACGGCAATGCCTGGGCGGCATTGGATGCTCAAGGGCGTTTGTTGCTGACGGAGTCCGGGCGAACCCAGGCCGGGAAACTGCTGAAGGATTCCTGGTTGGAAAAAATCAGCGCCAATGAGTTGCTGATGGCGTTCGATGAGGCACTAACAGCTCTTTCCTGGCGTGTCGATGCTCGGGAGGAAGACTACCTCGAGTTTCTGTACAGCTGGGCGGCGAAGTTTGACGATCAATGCCCTGCAAGGGACTGTTCGACGCCAATTGCTGGCCCCTGTGCGGAAACTGTCGATACACAGGGTTGTGCCGTAGCGCTGTTTTCCAGTCAGCCCGCTGTCGCCTTGAATGATTGGAAGGCACGCAGCCTTGCGCAGTTACTAGACGAAACGGAGTGCCCCGAGTTCTCTGCACCGCCTCCGACGGACTCACCGGACACCGTGGAGGGCGGCCGCTGCGGGGCACATGGGGCTCTGGTTCCGCTGGATATCGCCATCGAAGCCGGCAGTCCGAAGATGGCCGCATTCTCCCCGCGGCAGCGGCAGCTCTACGACATGATGTCGAAGCTGATGCTGGCCTCGTCATTGCGGGATGGCGAGATGCAGGCCGTACGCCGGATTTATCCACTGACGTGGCCTGGCAAGACTGCCACCCGCCCGGTTGAAATCGGTGTTGAAGTGATCACGGGCAGGCAAGGCAACTACGTCGGCTGGTTTGGTATCGATCCTGAGGGATTGGGTCGACACACAGGCGCCTGGGCTCAACCCGAGGTAGAGGCGTTGCTCTGCACCGTTGAGCCACCGACCTTGCAAGTTGCCGCGCAAGAGAATGCGATACGTACTCGTTCCCTGCTGGAGCCGACCGTCGATGAATTGTTAGCTTGGATGCAGTCCCGTGGACATGGCAGGCCATCGACTTTTGGCAAACATATTGAAGACCTGATGCGTGGAAGCGGGCCGGCCGTTACAGGAGAGGGCGCTACAGATGAGTAACGGGTTCGACGCAATGGGCCTGATGCGCCGCGCGTATGAAGCGGCGTTACGCGATCCCGGTGATCCGAGCGCCCAGGCCGCATTCGCCAGCGCGCATCAGGCTCATCAGAACACCTTCGTCGAGTCATTTGACGTCGGTGGCATTTCCTACCCGCGTACCGATGGCCACAAGCTGAGTGAGCGTGAAGCGCGAGACGTTATCTCGAGAATCCTGTCCAATCCCGCCTATTCGGCGTCGGATCTGCGGCCCAGTGTCATTGAGGCCGCGTACCCGCTCCAGGGCAATGTGCTGCGCGCTGAGATCGAGAAAACGATCAGACTGGCCAGCGAGATCAATCAACTGGACTGGCGCACCGATACGCTAGACGCCAACAGCAGACAGGCGATTCGCGAACTGTTGCGCATGCCGACCCTGGCCGGCGGCTACCAGATCATCTCCCG
Source organism: Pseudomonas sp. (assembly GCA_035290985.1). GTDB lineage: Bacteria > Pseudomonadota > Gammaproteobacteria > Pseudomonadales > Pseudomonadaceae > Aquipseudomonas. The sequence continues at coordinate 2,849 of DATDTH010000136.1, forward strand.
GACCAAGTCCGCGGCTAACGCAAATGTGTTGAGCATCTATCGAGGATTCGATGCGGACCATCTGATCCCCGACAAGGTACTGCGTGGATCGCTGCTCAGGGGGCAGTCCTTCAGCCTCGATCACAGTTTCGCTACCTTTATGCAGGATTCGCAGAACCGGGGTTCGCAGCACAAGTTTGTCACCGATGCGCAGAAGCAAACTCGCAAACTGCTGCGCGGGGATCCGCAACAACCTGCCAGGAACCCAACGACAGGTGAATACCTGCAGCAGGTTCTTGAATGGATGACCCATGTCTACACGACGGCTGAGTTGGGTGTCGATGTGGCGGTCATGAACAGTGGCCTGGCCGACGGAAGCGAGTTCAAACGCTTCAACGTCAAGGGCTTTGCCCTGGCTCAAGCGGGTTTCATGACCTGGACGGAACGCAGGGGCGTCGGTCGTGCAGTGGCCGTGGCGCTGCTGATTGAAGCCCGCGAGTTCTATACCAGCGCCGGTTGGACTATGGACAGGGAGTTACCCTTGTTTCATGACATCCCGCCGACGGTCAATCAACAACCGGTACCTGTGACATGAACCACGATATGAGCGAATCGGTGGTTGCCATCTCTGGCAGGCGCTATCAGTTGGCCGACCTGACGATGGCCGGCGGTCGGCCCTGGTTTGCTGTTCACGTGCTGGACGATGATGGGCATACGTCCTCCTGGATCATCAGCGGAGAGCTGAAGGGTGACAGCTTCCATTTTCAGCCAGAGACGTGGGTGCCTGATGCCATTCAGGCAATAGTCGGTGACAGCGATGGACGGATTTGGGCACTCACCAGCGAAGACGAACTGATCACCAACACTGACCTCGAACATCTTGAGGGCTGGCGCAAGGTCGCGCCTCATCCGCAACTTGAGGCGCGCGGGCGCTGGTTTTCACGGAGGATAGGTTACTTGACACCAGGCGGCGAAAAAACCGAACTCGCCGGTTGCCTGAGTTGGGTCAACGGTAGTTTGCTGATCGGTACATTCGAGCGTCGCCTGTACCGCTGGACGTTGGGCGACGTCGCGCGGCTTGAGTATGACGATCATGTCGCGGGCACGATGGGCGGGATCAACAATATCGTGGTGACCGCTCAGGCGGTATTCGCACTGGGCTATGCAGGCCTTATCCTGCGTCGGATAACCGAAGGCGTTTGGCAGCGTCTGCCAGGCCCATGGCCCGAAGAGGCAAGCGCATTCGTTAATTTGATTGCCGGTGTTGAGGGGCCTCGCGGTGAGTTGTGGGCGGTAGCAGCCGGCGGCTCGGTGGTCTCGGTTTCAGGCGGGGTGATCCGGACAATCGCTCAGATTCCGGCAGAACCGCTGGGAATTACACAGTTTCAGCGTCAATGGTTCGTGTCGACTCTCGATGGCTGCTACGAGCTGTCTGGCGATGGGGATGCCGTTCTGATCAAGCGCAATATTCTGATGGGAAAGTCCATTGACGCTGGCGCCTGCTTGATTGCGTTTGATGCCGAACCGCAATTTCCCGATAGTGCAGAAATTCATATTTGGTTGCGCAGCAGAAGTCGCGACAACTGGTTCCGCCAAATCGTATGTCGGCCATGAGGCGGCGGTAAAGTCATGCTCTAGAGTTGGGTTGGCTGCGAATGATAGCCAGGGTGAAACGGTTACGTTGTGTAGAGAACTAAATGTAGGCTGGCGTAGAGCAGTATTTATTTTTTGGGGGAGAGGGGGCGAAACCCAG
>DATDTH010000137.1:0-15501 GCA_035290985.1 Pseudomonas sp.
CCGCGGCCCTGAATACCTTGGCGGCCTTGCGCGGCCTGCTGGCGAAACCGGCTTCGGTGGTCTTCGTCGGTACCTTTCTGACCCGCTCGACTTTCCCCGGCCTGGCCGCCTATATCGCCAGCAAGGCCGCCCTGGCCGCCCATGCCCGGACCCTGGCAGTGGAGTTCGCCCCGCTCGAGGTGCGCATCAACCTGGTGTCTCCGGGGCCGACCGCGACCGCCATCTGGGGCACCCTGGGGCTGAGCGACGAGCAACTGGGGCAGGTGGCCGACAGTGTCACCCAGCGCCTGTTGCCCGGGCGTTTCCTCGAGGCCGCGGCCGTCGCCAATGTGATCCTGTTCCAGCTGTCCCAGGGCGCCCGCGGCGTTTATGGCCAGGATTGGGTGGTGGATAACGGCTACACCCTGACCTGACAGGCTGTTGAAAAACTACCTGCGTTGCCGATACGGTGTAGCGCCGCGCGAAAATTGAAGCGCTGGTGCGCGATAAAGCATCTTGCCTAAGCCTTGCCCACCAGACAAAGGAATTTCAATATTGCGAGGATGTCCGCGACCCAGCCCGCACCTCGCGATAACGGGCCACACACAGCTCAATGTCTCCACAGATCGAAGCCAGGCGACCTGGGCTGTAGCTGGCAGGTGCCGACAAGCCGGTCGCCGCGGCGCACCACTCGCTGCAGAACTGCAGGCCTTCATAGGAGCGCGCCCGGTTGAACAGCTGGCTGGCGAGCAAAGACGGCCAGCCATAGCGGTGATGATCGGTGGCTTTGAAATACGCCAGCACCTCTTCTGCACTGACCCACGGCAGGTCGACGAGGTCCCACTTCGCAGCGGCCAGGCTGATCTCGCCGTCTCCCTTACCGATTCTCTTGCGCCTGACACCCTTGTCCATCACGGACGCTGAGTAACTCCAGCCTTCAACGACCAATTCGCAATGAGAGTACTCGCTGCCAGTCCAGATGCGGATCGCGGCATTGCTCAGGCCGCCGCGGGCTTTGTAAAGAGCCAGTCGGACCATGGTCATGGGATCTGGCTCGCAGCTACGAACAGCGCATCGATCTGCGCGTCGGTCAATCCCAGTGCGGGGCCCAGCTGCACCAACAGCGGATGATCGCGGCGCAAGGTGTTGCTGTATTCCCATTCCGTGCGGGCTATGTCGCCCTCAGTGCCCGGCATGGTCTGGATCGCGCCGTCGACCCCCTGGAACAGCCCGGCACTGACCAGTGCCAGGCGCGCGGCGCGCATCGGAACGGCAATAGGTACGTCAGGCGGGCCGATGCTGAGTCGGCCGACGTCCACGTCCGAAAACGCGGCGAGTTCCTCAAGCGTGCCAACCCAATCAGCAAAAAACACCCCATCTAATAGAATCTTCATCAGGCGCTCAACTCGTTGATAGTGGGTAGCGGTGCAGTGTGTATCCCTGTGTTGACGACGCCTGAAAATACACAGGGCAGCGCGATATCGACCTCAGCGCCAACGGTTGAAAACAGGTTTGGGACTGCGGTGTCGTAGCCCACCGCGCTGTAGCGCACCAGACGGGCGTGTACGAACTGGTTTGCAGGGAAAACGTATCCAGCCGGTTGCAACACGTCGTTGACGAAAATCGGCGAGCTGCAATGCACGCTGCCGGTCGCGACTCGGAGCCAAAGCGATACGGTCGTGTAGCCTGAGGCGCCGAAGATCGCACGGCTACCGTTTGTACTCAGTAGATACCGGGTTACGGCGTCGGCTCCGACGTTCGGGACCAACCCGCCAGCGCCGGCGACGATGCGCGCAACATAGAACTCGATGCCATAGCGCGCCGTTGACCCCACCCGACCCATCGCAGCCAGCAAGGCGCTGACAGTGGCGGTCAGCGCCGCACCAGCGCCGCCATTCGACGAATTGTCATGCACGAATTTCCCAGCACTGCCGATGCTCGAGCCGTTGTATGCACTGAAGAATGCACTGGCGGTGAATGCCCCCGATGCCCCGAGGGCCAGCGGGTTCATCTTCCCAGCAAACCGCCCCGAGTCCGGCATCAAATTCGGGAACGGCGCCTCTGCATAGTTCGCCGCAGCAAAGCTGCCCAGCCCGGCGATAGCCGCGTTGAGTGCGGTAATGGCCGCGTCAGTCACAGCAAACAGCACGCTCTTAGCGATCCGCTTGCTGACGCCGACCTGCACCACCTCGAACTGTTCTGTGCCTGCTAGTGGCTCTGTAGCTGCAGGCAGTGCAGAGATCTTCTTCATCTAATCCTCCAAGACGCGCACAGCGCCATCTTCAGTAATGCGAACTTCGTTGGACTCGGTGACCCGCGCCGAGGCAATCAACAGCACCTGGTGGTTGAACCAATCCCAGGACTGCAGGCCGTCGCGCACCGCCCAAAGCTCGACGCGGATGTCGCCGTTATAGGCGATCGCCAGGGTCAGGCTGGTGGTGGTGAGGCCGGTCTGCAGGGCTAGCTGGGCGTTGGTGTCGACCCGGCGCACGCGCACGGTGTAGGTCGTGCCGGGTTCCGGGCCGATATTGGCTGCCAGGGTGTCGACGACCTGGTCGGCCTGCAGGAGGCGGTCGCGATGGGCCCAGGTAATGGTGATGTCGCCGTAGATCTCGTTCGGGTATGCCAGGCTATTGAGCTGGAACTTGCCCGGCGGGTAGGGACGGTGCTGGCGCTGGTTAAAGGTCAGGTTATCGACCGGGGCGAGCGCGGGATCCAGCCAGCCGGTGGGCGCATGGGTCAGCACCTTCGCATTGACGGTCACTCCGGTCGTGTACTCGATCGGGTCAACGGCGGTATCGGTGGCATAGAACCAGATCCGTGCACCTGCGGCATGGCCGTTCGGTACCGTGTCCAGGCAGCCGCGTCCAATGACCGCGGTACCGGTCGCCCAGTCGATGCTCACCAGTTTGACGATCTCGTTGTCGATCAGCGCTGGCTGACCGACCAGGCCTTCGGCAATGTCGGTGATGTGGGTCAGTTTGATGGTGGTCGCGGCCGGCCCGGGGCCGATGGCGTCAATGATCTGCGCGGTCGGGCACCAGTCACCGGTGCTGGCAGCCACATAGGCGGCGCTGCCGACCCGGGTGATCAGCGCGTAGTTGAGCGCGTTGTAGCTCGGCCGCCGCGCGACCATACCCAGAGCGCCCGAGGTCGGGGTAATGCGGGCCAAGTCTATGGGGGTCAGGTTGGCCACCAGGTCGCGGTATGACACCTCGAAGCCGCGCCGTACGGCGGCTGGGATCGGCTCATGCAGCGGGGGCGACCAGTTCGGCGGCGCTACGGCGACGAAGCTGGTCGCGGGCATTCCGAACACGTCCTGTATGGCCGTGACCGTGATGGCGCCGCTGTCGAGGCGTCCATCGTCGACCCGCCCTGCGCGCAGCACGATGTTGTCGATACCGCGGGCCAGACTGCGGATGCGGAACACATCGCCCGGCTTTATCAGGTAGGCGCGGCGATCGAGGCGTACCTTGAAACGCTTCAGGCCCAGCTTGGTGCTCAGGTCGCGTTGGGCCACCCGCAACGCCAGCTCGGCCGTCGGCAGGTGCTTGTAATCGACGGCGGTAGGCAGCACGCCGCCGATCGACTGGATCGAGGCCACGTTCTTGACGCGTACCTGCCCGGGTTTACCGCCGTCGAGCATGTTGGTGTAGGTGACCGTGATCTCGTTGGCCGCCACGGCCGACGCGGCGTTGTCGTCCTCCTCGATCTCCAGCAGGCCGCTGTCCTCGTCGAACAGTACCAGGGCGTCGGCGACGTAGTCGGCGCGGATCAGGGTCAGCTGCAGCAGCCCAGTGCGCCGGTCGGTCACTAGGCTCGCGCCGATGTGATCGAGCACGGAGCGTATAAAGTTGCTGATCTTGTCCGAGCGTTTCCAGGCGATCACCAGGCCGAAACCCTCGGCATGCAGCCGATCGGCCGTGGTGCGCCATTGAGCGTCGTCGATGATCGACCGAGCCTTGCCGCGCCCCCACTGCCGGTTGGTGATGCACTCGTACATGATGTGGGCAGGGTTCATCGCGTGGATGTAGTTGCTGGCCAGCAACACCTTGACCTTTTCCGGGTACCAGACCGCGCCGTCCCAGCCCGCAGCGGACCGTCGCATGCGGAATTCCCAGGGCTTGGGGTACTGGCTCATCGAGGTCACCAGCCCGTCGAAAAACCCCGTCGCCACGCCCCGGAACGCCGGTACCGGCACCGCGGTGCCGAGCATATGCGCCAGGCGCTTGTTCACCGGTTGATCCGCCCAGCCCTGCATCAGGTCGAAGCTGCCGTAGATCCCGCCTTCGCCATCATCCCCGCCGAACAAGTTGGCGTTGTCGATCTGGAAGCGCGCTTGACCGGTCGCCGAGCCTTTCCAGGCATTACGGCCACCTACCCGGATCTCGACCAGTTCATCCAGCGCTTTGCACAACCCCAGGTGCAGGCCGAAGAAATAGCGAAAGCCCTTGGTGATCGGCTTATTGCTCTGACCCACGGGCGGCCTCCTCGATTACATGCTGAGCCAAGCGCTCGGCAAAGGCGTCGCCGGTGGCCAGCAGCTGCGCAACAGGCATTCCGTGAAATACGAATTCGCTGTAGTCGAGCCCCAGACGCTCGGCGAATGCTCGCGCTCCTGCCGAGCATTGGTGCAGTTCGTGGATGTGTTTGGGCCAGGCCCTCAGTCGATCCATGTGCTGCCTCCCACTACCGGCGGCAACGAGTTGTCGGGGTCTTCGGGCAGGAGCGGGTCATATTGTTTCAAGCCCAGGCCCAGCTCTTCCGAGGGTGAAAACCAGTTCTCGATCGGGTTGGTGGTACCCGGCATGATGCCCGGCATCCAACCGCCGATGCCCTGTTTGCCGCCTTTGGTTTTTATTTTCGAGGTGCGGAAATTGCCGGAAGTGAGCACCATCCAGTCGCTCATCCACACGTCACCGAAGATGACGTAGATCGAGGTCCCTTCCTCGACCTGGGGAAAGTCGAAATCTTCGAAGGCCGCCGCCTTGGGTGGCTTGGGCTTGGGCTGCATCGCGTAATTGAGCACAAAGCTCGCGACCATCATGATGATCTGGGGCCATGGCATAACGTGCTCCTAGTACCGTGGGTTGCCGTCGAAGGGTGAGTCGCCGGATAACCGGGGCACCCCGCCGTACAGCAGGTGATTGGCGAATTTGTCTTTGCAGGTTGGGATCAGCCCGTCGCAGCCCGGGAAGGCGAAAACAGTCTGGCCATTGACCAGTCCACCCGTACCGCCAAGCAGCTGCAGGACGCTGCCGACATGCGATTCGATCGCGCGGCGCTCGAACTCGCCGCTGCCGATCGGCCACTCGATAAAGCCACCCGCGAACCAGGCATTGGCGAAGCTGGCCAGCGGGCCGCTGCTGAGGCTGAGTCCGTTCATGGACTGGATCACCACGTCGACCTTGAAGCCGTTGCGGTCGACGCCGCAGGCCAGGCTATAAATGGTGTGTCTGCAGCTACGGGTCCAGGTCTCGGCCAGGCCCATGTCGTCGAGACTCGCCTCGAAGGTCCGCGCCGCAACCTCGCAGCGGTCGAGCTGAGGCCATTTGACGCCCTTGATCGTGCCCATCCAGCTCACCAGCACCTGGGGTTCACCGGCGTGCATGTCCCACACCACCAGATCGATCTCGGCCGAGGGCGGCACGCCCCGATAGAACTGGGCGACTTCGAGCAAGCCCGGGGCGAGGATGGTCAGGGTGTCGACTTCGGCTTCGCCGGACTGGCGGATGCCGTCGTCGACCATGCCGCCGCGCACGGTGCGGAATATCTGGCTGTTATGGGTGATGTCGCGGTCGCTGGAGTTATAGAGCCAGCGCAGCACGCCGCGCTTGAATTCGTACAGGCGGATCGGCTGGCCGTCGGCCAGGGAGCGTTCGCGAACGTCATAGCTCATCGTCACGCACTCCCCTGAACACCACATGGCTCTTGCTGACACCCTCGGCATCGGTCTCATGCTGGATCTCAATCGCGTCCTGGTCGAGCCGTGCGAGCATCATCCAGCTGATGCGGTGCAGGTCCGCCGGGGCCACTGGCCGGCCGAAGGCGGCATCGAGCACCAGGCGTTCGACCTCGCCACCGATCTCCGCGCTGCCGGTGATCCGGCGGTGCAACACCGAGCCGTCCCAGAACTCCAGGCGGATATCGCGACGCCCCGGGCGCGCACTGGCGAAGCGGGTGTAGCCGATGGCGGCGATGTCGAAGGTCGTGGCGGATGGGGTCACGGCATCGACCAGGGTAAGGTCGTTGGCATGGGTTGGCAGCCACAGCGCCTTTTGCCGACCACGCAGGGCATACAACAGGCTGCGGTAGGTGGCCTGTTCGGCGCGGCCGAGGTTCTGCCAGGCGTGGCTCTGCAGGGGAAAGGCGCGGTTGGCGGTGTCGGTGAGCAGCGGCAGGGCCATGCCGCTGTCCAGTTCCAGCAACAGGCGCTGCCAGGTACCCGATACGTCTTCCACCTCGTTGGGGCGCAATTCGAGCACCGGGGCCCCGCGGTAGAGGGTGGTGGGCAGCGCTGGCAGACACTCCGGCGGCTCGGACAGCAGAAAATGCACCTCGGCGCGCTGCGCCTGGTCGGTGAGGCGGGTCATTTGCGGGGCTTTCATCAGCTGCGCGGTGCGCACCGGGTACAACCGCGAGCCGGCCGGCCAGGGCTGCTGGGTCGGGCGCTTAAGCGACAAGCTGCCCGCCGCCACGCCCTCGACCTCGACCACTTCATAGGTAAAGGCCGACTCGCTGCGCAGCATCGCCAGGCCGCCCGTGCGGAAGTCCCGGTGCGTGGTGACACAGGCGATCAGCTGGGTACCCTGGGCCGCGCCCTCAATCATCTGGACGTCGTGCCAGATCGGCAGCGCCCACACCTGCGCGCCCCAGCCGAACATCGCCAGGTCGAACAGCTGGCGCTCGCGGCCGTCCAGCAGTACCGGCGCCTCGAACTCCCGCCGCGGTGCCAGGCGCAGCGCGCGACGCTGCTCGGCCGCCGAGGGGCTCTGCAGCACGTCGGTGGACCAGGTCAAGCGCTCGACGATGCCGTCGCGCCAGTCCGGCGCGAAACTGAAGGCCACCACCCGGTTGCCGGTGATGCGCAGGGTCGCCACTGCGCCGTTCTCGAACGCCCAGCTCACGGCTGCATCCAGCACCGCCGGACCCACCGGGGTGACGAATACCGCCCAGATCCGTTCCTGCAGCGCGCTGAAGTTCAGCGCCGGAGCCGGCTGGCCAGACAGCGCGATACCCTCCTGCAGGCCGGTGATCGCCACCAGGGTGCGGGGCTCCAGGTAGGCATTCCAGACATAGGCCGGGCTGCTCTGGGTGCTGACCAGGTTGCCCAGGGCGAGCTGCGTGGGGCTGATATGGATGCGGTTATAGACGTCGTCGAAGAACGAGCGGGCCATCTGCCCGGCGATCACCCGGGCATTGGCAGACACGGGAAACTGCCAGATCAGCGTGCTGCCGCCGGGCGAGCGCTGCGCCTCGGACTCGATGGGCATCTGCAGCCAGACAAAGCCATCGTGTTCCACGGTGAGCATGGGGTTCTCGACCGCACCGAGGGCGCGGCTGACATGCTGGCCTTGAATAACGGCCATCACGGCCCCTCGTAGCGGATGGCCCAGCCCAGGGTGCCGGTGTGAGTAACACCCTGGCCGCCATTGCGGTTCGCCGCGTCCTTGCGGTACCAGGGGTAAACCTTCCAGCGGTCGGCGCCGAGGGTAATGACTTCGCCAGGGGTGTAGTTGTCGATGCGGGTGTAGCGCGCGTGCTGCAGGTCGGCGACCAGACTGATCTTGTTGCTGGGACGCGGTTGCATGGCGCGGATCGGCAACAAAATGGCTTCGCTGTTCCAGCTATTGGGCAGGAGTTCGAGGAGCGTTCGCGCGCCATCTATGGCAGACGCCCCAGGGTTGCCCGAGCCGTCGGCCCAGCCGAAGCCGTCCAGGCCTGTATGCACCCTCGACTCCAGAGTATTGGAATTGGTGGCCTGCGAGAGTTGCCGCCAAAACAACCCAGGGCAGTTATATCCTGGCGAACTTAAGCTGCCTGTCGGGTTCATTGCGAGCGTGGAGGTGGTATTCGCGAACATCGACGCGCCGTACCACATGCCGCTGCCGGGTAATCCCTGCACCGTGGATTTACCCCAGGCCAGCCACTGGTAAAAATTCACGTTGTAATTGACGACCAGGTAGACCTCGGCCGCGAACACAAATAACTCGTAATTGGCCGGCCAGGTAATCGCGATGCCGTTGACTTGGCCGATGCGCGAGACGGCTAAGGCCGCGCCGGTAAGTGCCCCGGCCGAAATACCCGTGCCCCCCAGCAGAGTCAGCCAGCCGCTGACGATCTGCAGGCGAATAAAGGTTGTGCCCTTGCTGAGAATATCGCCCGAGAGTGTCCAGCCCTCGGCTGTGCACGCACTGATCAGCGCCGAGCGCAGCGCATCCATGTCATTGGCAACACCGTTGGAATAACTCATGGATCCATCCGTATTGCGTAATAGTCGATATGGCTGGTACGGGCTACGTCTTGGATCACCACATAGGTGATGCCATCGAGCACCAGGGTGTGTTCCACTGCGTTATTGAATCCGCTGATATAAAAGAGCCCATCCAGGCAGCCCCATAAGTTGGCCGTGTTGTCATGCAGCTCGATGGGCAATAGCGGGTAGTTGTCGCCGGTATCGCGCAACTGCGAGTTGCTGCCGATAGAGGTACTGGCAATGCTGACGTTGCCCCAGGGATAACAGTGCACCTGCACGTAGCCGTCATTGGTGCGCAGGGCCATGTTCACCCGGTTGCCCTTGTAGGGCATCGAGTGAGTTATTTCGCTGAAGCGGGTCGCCGCGGCACCGGTGAGCATGCCGGCGCAGACCACTGGGTATGGGTATTGGCTGGGGCGGGCGTAGGGCAGGCATTTGCCGACATAGCAACACTCATACACCGGCGTGCCAACTTTCATAGCCAGGGCGATGCGCTGGCCATTCAGTGTCAGCCAGTAGTCGATACGGTTGTTATGCGCCGGCACCCCGGACAAACGCGCCCCCGGCTGGGTGTCGAAGGTATTGCCCGGTACATAGCCGGTAAAGGTGGCGGCGAGCAGGTTGTAGTAGTCGGCGGTGGACTCTTGGTAGGTGCGAAAGCCGACAAAAATCTCCTCGGTACCGGACAGCCCTGGGCCTTTTAGGATCAGCTCGCGGTTGGCGGGCACGGTGTCGTAGCGCAGCACGGTCCAGCCGTTGGCGCTGGCAAAGTCGTGGATGACCTGGAGCATCTTGTAATGGGCGAGCGTGCCGCCGCTGTTGTCGACGAAGCTTATTTGGTGGGGCATGGGGTCAACCCTGCAGCTTGAGAATGGAGCGGAATTTGGCGGGGTCGCGGCTCATCATCACCACGATGGCCTCGACGCCTTGCTTGCTGCTGATCGCCTCGGCCATGCGGCTGGGGTCATCGAGCAGGTAGAAGGCTTGTTGGTTGTTCAGCGTCGAACTCATGGCCGCGGCCGGCTCGGCCAAGCGCCCCGCGCCCATGCTTGGGCGTGGCAAGGCTGGTGCGGGGACGCCGGCCAGGCCTCCGGTGCTGTGGCGAACGCGGGCCCAGTCGTCCAGCGCAACCATCCCGCGGGTGTTGAAGTCATCCAAGAAGCCCAGGGCACCGGGCTGGGTGACCACGGCCGCGCGGGTCACGAACTCGTCGTTCGAGAGCCAGGCTGAAATGCTGTCGCTGGTGCCGGTGCCTGGGCCCTGGACGCGGCCACCAGTGGCGAAACCAAAGGCTCCGGTGTAGCCGGTGCCGCTCGCGCCAGCGAACATGCCCATCACGCTGTTGGCGGCCATCATCGCCAGTTGCTGCGACGCCAGCTGCGCCATGCTGCTGGCGATGGAGCGGACAAAGGAGGTGGCCGCTTCCTGGAGGTTCATGGTGCCGGTGGCAAGCCCCTCCAGTGCACCGGCAAGGCCGGTTTCGAAGCCAGCCTTGAGGGCATTGCTGACTTGGTTGGCGACCGTGCGCAACGCGCCGAGGCGCACCTCAAGGTCCTTGACGCGCTCGATTGCCGCGGGATCGCCGGTCACGGCCGCCAGTTCGCGCATGGCGGGCAAGAGCTTTTCAATCTGGGCGGCGGTCAGGGCGTTGAGGTCGAGGATCTGCCGGCGGGCGCTCAGCTCGCTGATCAAGCCGGCCTCTTGCTGGGTGCTGATGGTCTGTTCCTGGCGCGCCTGCTCGCTGAACACCCGATCCAGGGCCTGCTCCAGGTCGTCCAACTCGGCCTTGGCCTGCTCGATGCCCATCAGTTGGGTCACCAGGCCTGCACCTTTGGTATCGCCTGCCGCCAGCAGGCGCTTCTGCAGGGCGCCATACTTCTTCTCGATCTCGGCGCCGGCCGCGTCGATGTTCTGTCCACTGGCCTTGAGCAGGTCGAGGTTCAGCTGCGCGAGGGTCTTTGCGTCTTTCTTGGCTTGGTCGTCGGCCTTTTTCTGCTTTTCAGCGGCATCGAGCATCACATAGGCGGCTTCCGCTCGTGCCTTCAGGGCCCCCGTCAGGTTGCGCTGATCGAGTTCGTACTCGCGAGTCGAGGCCTTGCCTTTACCGAACGTAGCCGCTTCTTTTTCGAGCTGCTCGACCCACTGCTGGTTCTGCTTGGCCAGGGTGTCCGACGCCTTCTCTGCAGCGCTCGCAGTCACTTTGAATTTGGTTTCTAAGCCCTTGAGCAGATCGTCATATGCGCCACCGGAGAATGCACCCTTGCCATCCGACGTGACACCGTTGAGCAATTCAGGATTGGTGCCCTCGAGGGCGGCCTGCTCCCATATCTTGCTGAACTTGGCATTGAGTTCGCGTGTTGCCTGAACTTTGCCATAGGCCTTATCGACGGCTTGCAACTGCAGCTCAAGCTCGGCCAGGGCACTGACAGATTCCGTCTGGTTCTTGCGCTCCAAGGCTTCGGCGGCGTTGCGCTCCGCGGCCTGCCGATTTTCGTCTTCGAGTTCCTTCAGACGCTGATTATTCTGCTCACGACGACTTGGGTTCAGCGTGAATCTGTTCTCGAACCCCCTTGCAGCCATCTCATCTTCGGCAGTGCCATTACCCGTAGCCAGCCGGGCCAACAGCTTGGTTTTCTCCCAATAGTTGAGCGCTGCTCCCCTCGCACTGTCCCACGCCGATTCCAGCCCACCGAGGCTCTCTTTGACGTCGGCTAAACGCTGTTTCTCCTCTGCAGCCAATATTCCTGTCACAAGCGCCGCCGCTTGCTCTTTTTCGCCGCGGCGTTCCAGGCTGGCGATATGTTCGTACTGCGCCAGGGTCAAAAATTGATATTCGTCATTCGCCGCTGCGGCCCACTTGGCTACGCCGTTCTCCATGTCGAGAAAGTAGCTCACGACCTCATCCGCGCTTTGGCCGGTGAGTTGCGCCATTGCAGTGGCTGCGATGCCGACCTCGGCCAGGGCAGTGCCTACAAATTGGCCATCCTTCGCCAGGCCGGTCAGCACATCGCGTGCCAGCGCGGTTTTACCGCTCGCGGCGCCTATGCTGACCGCCATTGCATTGAGCTGCCCCGCCGAGTAGCTGGCCAGCGCGCCATTGCTGGCGAGCTGTTCGTTGATGGCATCGATATCGTCGGCGGCGGCATATGCTGTAGCACCGAACGCAGCCAGGCCCGCGATTGAAACCGCCAAAGGAACAGCCCACGAACCCAGCGCGGTCCCCACGCCCTGGATGCGGCTCGACAGCATCGCCAGGTTGTGTGCGGCCCCGGTCCAATCGCCGGTAGCCAGGTCGCGTAACAGGTTCACCATCTGCCCCTGGGACTCCACTGTCGTCAGATCAATCGAGCCCAGGCTGGCGCCTGCGCCATCGAGCTGTGCGACTCGCCGATCCAGGATTGCCAACTGTCGGTTGTAGTCCTCAGCGCTGATCCGACCTTCATCGAAGTGCCGGCCGAGTTCTTCGGTCTGCGTATCCAGACGCGCCATGGCCACGCGTGTCGGGTCTATCTGATTCAGCAGCTTCTGCAGAGCACCCTGATGACGACCTTCCTCGGCCGTAGCCTTGGCCGCTTCCTCGGCCGCCCGTTGTTTGGCCAGCGCCAGGGAGGCCTCTGCACGCTCCGTGTTGTGGTAGGTGTTCATGGCAGAGGACTGGGCGTCCGCGCTGGCCTGCCAGCTCACGTTGCCGGCCTGGACAGCCGCCGAGAGGCGCTGCGAGCTGGCGGTCATGGCGTCCTGGGCGGCAGTGTTCTGCAGGCTGGCGGCGATCATCGCCTGCAGGCGCTGAGCCTGTTGATCGGCCGACTCACCGACGTTGGCGAGTTGCTGACCGGTGGTGGTGGCCTGTTGACCGACGCTCTCCACCGCCTGGCCCAACTCCTTGAGCGCTGCCTGACCCTGGCCCAGGTCGGCGCGGATCCGCAGTGCGAGTTCGAGGTCTTTGCCGTTGGCCATGGGGGTGCGCTACATGCTGAGGGGATGCCGGCATGGTCGCGCGCGCGGGGCGGGATGTATTTTTGACGAGGCAAAAAGAAGGCGGCCAATGGGCCGCCTGTCAGGGATTGTTGAGCGATTTGAGGTGGGTTTCAGCATCCTTGCCACCTGCGAAGGCCAGGTTGCAGTCGATCAACCGGGCGGCGCGCTGGCGGCGCTCCAGGCGCAGCGCGCAGTCATAGTGCAGCAGGATCTGCCGCTCGGTCATGCGCCCGATATCGGCCGCAGAACCGACGCCTGCGGCGATCAGGGTGGCGTAGATGTCGCCCCAGCGTGCTGGCTTGCCACGGCCCTTGCCGTCGCGATCCGCTGATACACGCTGCGCACGTAAAAAGGGCCATTGGCAGTCCACCACAACAGCATCAGGTGCTCACCGTCATCTTGACCAAGCGTATGGATCCAGGCGGGCTCGACATCAGCCGCCACTGCAATGGCCTGAACCACCGCATCGCTGTGCTGGCCAAGCATGTCGGTGACCTGATCCAGCGGCGGCAGACTCCCCCCGTCAACAATCGCGTGCAAGTCGTCCAGGAAGGGACGCATCAGTGCCCGCAGCCCCAGCCCTTCGACAAAGCCATACTCGCGAACGGTCAGCGCCCGGCCGGCGATGATGGCCGAGCGCTCTGGGTGCAGCACTTCCAGATCATCCGCCCCCGCCTCGGGTGCGGGCTTGGCAACGCGCTTCGCCACGGCTTAATCCTCCGGCAGTTGGACGCGGGCGAAGCCGCCGAGGTTGGCATCCCGGAAGTTGGTGGCGTCGAACAGGATCGAGCCGCTCAGGTTGAGGTTGCCGAGGCTGTCGGTGATCAAGCCCAGGTCGCTGACCGGATCGAACTGCATGCGGTAGATCATCACCCGCACCCGCTCATCATCGACGGTGTTGATGCCGTCCAGAATGCCGTAGCGCTCGATCTGAGCCAGCTTGAACATTGCCAGGTTCACATAGGCCGCATGGGTGTAGGCCGCCGTGAACGGTTGAATGAGCGCCCCTGGGTCCAATATCTCGATCATGCCGCCCATCGGTGAATCGATGCTGTAGTTGGTATCTAGTACAACCGGCAGAGGTGTGCCAGGGGTGCTATCGGTAATCGCCAGCGCACTGATTCGCGGGTGATCCAGGGCGATAAAATCACCGGCCAACAGGCCCGCGGGCAGCAGCTCGCCGGTGATGCTGCCAGTCGCGACTGTGTTTGCTTCGCTCTGTACCGCCAGCGCCAGGTTTTGCGAATTGGCCGCGTTGAGCACCAGGGTAAAGCTGGCCTTCTTGGCTTTCGGAATGCTGACCGAGGTCAGGCGCTGGCCGGACCAGCTTTCCTGCCGCTCTTCCTTGTCGGTGGTGAGCTGGATATTCAGGGTCGAGGCATCATCGACCCAGCGCATACGGCCGGGTTTGCCGCTGGGCAGGCGCGCACCGAGGTGCACTTTGCCCTGGAAGGAAAAGTCTTTCATTTCTTAGCAACCTCGGGGGTGGCGCGGGTGTCGGCAATAATGTCGTGTGCGATCAGCCAGGCTTCATCCGCGGCGTTGACCCGGATGTCCGCGCCTTTTGCGTACGGCTTGCCCTGGTGGGTGTGCACCTTCAACAGGCTCACGGTTTTCAGTTTTTCTGCGTCGGTCTTGGTGCTCATGGGGCTCCCCCGATAATCTGTTGCGTTTGGTAAACATCCGTCCAGAGCAGCGTGCTGGCGTCGTAGTCCAGCACGTCGCCCTGGATGAAGCGGCACGGCCTGGCGCCCTGTATGTCAGGCTTCCAGCCCATCAGGGCACCGCGCACCTTGCCGAGTAGTGGTTTCAGTTCGTCCACGACCTGGGCCCCGCGGGTGTCGCGGTAGTTGCGCACCACCAGCACCACGCCGAAGGTCACCAGCAGACGCTGAGTGCCACGACCGGGATTGGGCTCGGCGCCGTCGGCGCGCTCACGCACCAGCAGGCCGAACGCGCAGGGCGTGCGAAAGTCGCGCAGGCTGGTCACCGCGCCATACTCGGCCACACCCTCGACGCTCTGCAGCTCGGGCACCGTGGCGCTCAAGCGGGCGATAACCAGGTTGATGTCGAAGGGGGCGCTCATGTCAGAAGTCCCGCAGGGTGTCGCGGCTGAAAATGCGCGCTGGCGCACTGAACGCCGGCGCACCACCGCTGGGCGGGGTGAGCGGGTCATCGGTGCCCAGGCTGAACTTGCCCTCGGCCACCAATTTCAGCAGCGCCAGAGCGTCGCGGTAATCGCGCACGATCGGGTCATCCCGCTCGGTGCTCAGGCGCGACTGGTGCAACTTGTAGCGCGCGATCGCCCTGGCCCAGCCCGTAACGACGCTGTAGGTGCGGGTCAGTGGCAGCGTGTAACCACGGCGGGCCAGGAAGCCATCGATCAAGCCACCTGCTGCTAGCACCTCGGCGATGATCGCCTGCGCGGCCAGATCGGCGACCTCGACCTCTTCGGCCGGCCAGCTGCTCACGTCCTGGTCGCGCAACAGCGCATCGAGCAGCGCAGCATCGACCGCGCAGAAGCGCTCTGGGGTGGCCGCCTGGGCCAACTCCTTCGCGCCAGGCCGCTCGGCCAGTTCGGCCAGGGTGACGTACATCACTCACTCTCCAGGATCGCACCCAGGGCC
This sequence comes from Pseudomonas sp., assembly GCA_035290985.1. GTDB lineage: Bacteria > Pseudomonadota > Gammaproteobacteria > Pseudomonadales > Pseudomonadaceae > Aquipseudomonas. The sequence continues at coordinate 15,061 of DATDTH010000137.1, forward strand.
AGCAGGGCCTTGGCTTGGGCGGCGTCCTCGATCACGACCGACTCGCCGAAACCGTATGACTCGCCGTCATGGTCCAGACGCTCGCGGTTGACGGTGTAGGCGTCGACCGATATCAGCACGCCCTCGGCCTGGATCAGCTGTGCGAGCTGCTCCACTGGCAGGGTGTCGTGGCCGTCGATAGCCAAGTTCACAGCCAGTTGGCGCAGCTGCTCCTCGGGCATGTCTTTCAGCTCGATCAGGCTGCCTTCCTGGAGCTGCACGCCAGCCAACTGGCCGGTCGTTTCATCGCCCGTAGGCGCAACGCGCTCGGTGGTTTGTGCGGTGATGCCCGGTGCCAGTTCGGCACCCGGCTCTTGTGCGGTGGTGACCACGGCGCTCTGCGCCGGCTCGGCTTTCTTTCTCGACATGGTGCAGTCCTCAATGGGCGGCCCGCAGGCCGCC
>DATDTH010000138.1:0-2355 GCA_035290985.1 Pseudomonas sp.
AAGGCCCCGGGCGACGAGGTGGAGATCCGCATCGGCGGCCACCGCCAGTGCTTCGAGGTGCTGCAGGTCGAGTGAGGCCGCGGCCGCCCGCCACGACAGCGGCTAGGCTGAGCAGAGCGGTGCAACCTTGTGCCTGGACCCGCAGTCCATACCCAGGCCATACCCAGGCACCGACCGTTCCGAGGAGTTCATCATGGAATCACCCACCCACAGCCTGCCGGCCCTGTTCAAACAGCTCGGCCTGCCGTCCGACCCCAACGGCATCAATGCCTTCATCTCCACCCATTCGCCGCTGCCGGCCGAATTGCAACTCGCGGAAGCCTCGTTCTGGAGCTCGGCACAGGCGGCCTTCCTGCGCGAAGAGATACTCGAGGATGCGGACTGGGCGCCCATAGTCGACCAGCTCAACCTGCTGCTGCGCCAGTAGCGCAAGCCCGGCGCCGCCCGCGACCAGGGGCGGCATAAGACCCGCGCAGTCGGGAATCGATCCCCGCACCGCCGGGAAACCCGGGCTGAAAACCCGGGAAAAATCCAAAAACCTGACCGACCTCTCAAAAACCGACAGCCGCCCAAGCCCCCCTGCATTTTTAACTAGCCTCGATCCTTGTCCGAGCGATGCGACACCGGACACGTGGTGGCCCGGCCACAAGCCGAACCGCTAACCGTAAGCTCCATTAAGGATTGGAGGAAGCATGCATTACCCCCTCAATAAAAAACTGCGCTTCACGGTCAGCGCCCTGGCGCTGACGCTGTCCACCTCGGCCCTGGCCTCGGCGGAGAGCGACCTGTTCAACGCATTCTGGAGCCCGACCCGCTCCAGCCTTCCCGAGTGTCAATCCGGGGTTTTCAACAGCACCCCCCTTGGCCTGCCGCGCTGTATGCAGGCGAGCAAGGTGATGACTCACCTGCAGGCACTGCAGGACATCGCCACGGCAAATGGCGGCACCCGGGCGGCCGGCTTGCCCGGCTACCAGGCCTCCCTGGATTACGTGAAGGCCACCCTGGAAGGCGCCGGCTATGCCGTGACCCAGCAGGCCTTCCCCTTCACCGCCTATTACCCCCAGGGTCCCGGCACCCTGCAGGTCACGGCGCCGACACCGGACGACTACGAATGGGAGGTGGACTTCACCTACCTGTCCCAGTCCGACCCCGGCGACGTGACCGCCAGCGTGACGCCGGTGGATCTCCAACTCGGCCCCGATAACAGCTCGAGCAGCGGCTGCGAGGCCGAGGATTTCAGCGGTTTCCCCGCCGGCTCGATCGCCCTGATCCAGCGCGGCACCTGCAGTTTCGAGCAGAAGGCCGAAAATGCCGCCGCGGCCGGCGCCAGTGGCGCCATCATCTTCAACCAGGGCAATGCCGAGGACCGCAAGGGCCTGCTCAACGCCACCCTGGGCGACGGCTACGAAGGCGGCATTCCGGTGCTGTTCGCCACCTACGACAACGGCGTGGCCTGGGCCGGCACCGAGGCGCTGCAACTGCGCCTGGTGGTGGACGTGGTGCGGGAAAAAACCCAGACCTACAACCTGGTGGCGGAAACCAAGCGCGGCAATCCGAATAATGTGGTGATGGTCGGCGCGCACCTGGACTCGGTGTTCGAAGGCGCCGGGGTGCAGGACAATGGCTCCGGCAGCGCGGCGATCCTGGAAATGGCCCTGCAGATGCGCAAGGCCCATCCCCTCAACAAGGTGCGTTTTGCCTGGTGGGGCGCCGAGGAGTCGGGGCTGGTCGGCTCGACCCATTACGTGAGCAACCTGACGCCGGAAGAGAAGGCCAAGATCAAGGTCTACCTGAACTTCGACATGATCGCCTCGCCCAACTTCGCCTACTTCATCTACGACGGCGATGGTTCGCAGTACGGCCTGGAAGGACCACCGGGTTCGGCAGCCGTGGAGAAGCTGTTCGAACAGTACTATGGCAAGCGGGCCCTGCCCTACGAGGGGGATGAAATCACCTTCCGCTCCGACTATGCGCAGTTCTTCACCGACGGCATCGCCTTCGGTGGCCTGTTCACCGGCGCCGAGGTATTGAAGTCCGAAGCCCAGGCCGCGCTGTACGGCGGCGAAGCGGGCGTGGCCTTCGATCCCTGCTACCACCAGAGCTGCGATGACATCGCCAACATCGACCAGCAGGCCCTGGAGATCAATGCCGACGCGGCAGCCTTCGCCACCAGCTGGCTGTCGCTGTCGACCAAGATAATCGACGACCAGATCGCCGCGGACCAGGCCACGGCCGGCCAGCGGAGCCTGAAGGCCAAGGCTGCCTACGACATCACCCACTGGGGTAAGCACTGGATCAAATAAGGAATCGATCGCGTTTCATCCACAGCCCACCGGGGTCAGGCGCCAGCGCCTG
>DATDTH010000139.1:0-2469 GCA_035290985.1 Pseudomonas sp.
AGGGTCTGACCGGCCTTCACCTCGAGCAGGAAGGGTTCGCCCGCCGGGATCTGGTGGCGGTAGGTGGCCGCTTGCGGGTGTTTGTCGCTGCTGGTCACGCTCATGGACGGCCTCCGAGGTACAGGCGTTCGGTGTTGTGAAAGCCGCGGCCGTTCTCCGGGCGCGAGGTGCGACAGAGCAGGCTGAAACCATCGCTCTCGACCTTGTGCCAGCTCAGTTGCACCGGCTTGGGGGCGTACACGGGGTTCGGGTCCATGGGGTGCTGCAGGGCGGTGAGCAGTACCAGGCAGTCCATCGGCGCGTACAGCTCGATATAGTCGCCCGCCTGGGAATTGCCGGGTTCGAAAAGGAAGCGGCCGAGGTCGTCGACGCTGACCTTGCTGAACAGGTTCAGGCACATCAGCAGATCCTGGAGGTTCAGGTTCCACTTGCCCAGTTCCACCAGCAGGTTGTCCAGGCCGTTGCGGTGGAAACCGTTGCGCAGTTCCTGGTAGCGGCCGGCGCCGTACTTCTCGGCGACTTCCTCGGCATTCAGTACGCCGCCGAAGCTGTCGTGCCAGCCGCAGGTGTCGGCGGTGATCGCGGCGAGCACCCGGCCCATGTCCGAGTACAGGCAGTGACCGGCGGTGAGCCTGGCGGTGTGCTGGCACTTGAGGCTGTCCGGCAGGTTCAAACGCTCGCTCTTTTCCACTGCGTTGAGCAGCAGCAGGCTGACGTTGGCGCCGCCTTCGAGGTCGGTGAGGCGCAGCAACTGGCCGCGCTTGAGCACGAAGGAGGTATGGCCGCCGCCAGGCAGGCGTTCCTCGTAAAGCATGGGGCGCAGGGTCAGGGAGGCGGTCATGGGGTCTCCTTGGAGAGTTTCGGCAAGGCCGCGACGGCGGCGCGGGTGGCGCGACGGTCGCTGTTCAGGGGAATGTCGTAGGTGATGCGCGCGCCAAAGGCGTTCGGGGCGTGGGGGTCGGCGCGCACCTTGTCGAACACCAGCAGGCGGGTGCCGAGGCTGAAGCCCTCACTCAGGTCGTGGGTGACCATGAATACGGTCAACTTGGTCTCGTTCCACAGGTCCAGCAGCAGGGCGTGCATGTCCTTGCGAATGCCCGGGTCGAGGGCGCCGAAGGGCTCGTCCAGCAGCAGCACGCGCGGCTGCATGATCAGCGCCTGGGCGATGGCCAGGCGCTGCTGCATGCCGCCGGAGAGCTGGCTGGGGTACTTGTCCAGGGCATGGCCGAGGCCGACTTTCTCGAGTAGTTGCGCGGCCTGCTCGCGGGCTTCACGCTTGGCGCTGCCGAACAGGCGACCGAACAGGGGCGCGCGGGGCAACTCCAGGCCGATGGCCACGTTGTCCAGCACCGAAAGGTGCGGGAACACCGAATAACGCTGGAAGACCACGCCGCGGCTGGCATCCGGTTCGCCGGCCAGGGGCTGGCCGGCCAGGCGTATCTCGCCCTTGCTCGGCCGCTCCTGGCCCAGCAGCAGGCGTAGGAAGGTCGATTTTCCGCAGCCGGAGGCACCGACCAGGGTGCAGAACTCGCCTTCGTTCACGGACAGGTTCAGGCGCTCCAGCACCACCTGGTCACCGTACTTCTGCCAGAGGTTTTTCACTTCGATAAAGGGCGTCATGCCTTGGCCCCTTCGTACCAGGGGAAGGCCAGGCGGGTGAGCTGGCGCAGACCCAGGTCCATCAGCCAGGCGAGCAGGGTGATCCAGGCCACGTAGGGCAGTATCACGTCCATCGCCAGGTAGCGGCGCACCAGGAAGATCCGGTAGCCGAGACCGTCGGTGCTGGCGATGGCCTCGGCGGCGATCAGGAACAGCCAGGCCGACCCCAGCACCAGGCGCAGGGCGGTGAGCAGGCGCGGCAGCAGTTGCGGCAGCACCACGCGCAGGATCAGGGTCCAGGTATTGGCGCCCAGGGTCTGTGCCTTGATCAGGGTTTCCTGGGGAATTTCCCGGGCCCGTTGCTCCAGGTCGCGGGCCAGCACCGGGGTGATGCCGATCACGATCAGCATGACCTTGGCCAGCTCGCCCAGGCCGAAGACGATGAACAGGATCGGCAGTATCGCCAGGGGCGGGACCATCGACAGCACGGTCAGCAGCGGCGACAGCGGTGCTCGAAACAACGGCAGGATGCCAGCGGCTATGCCCAGGCAGAGCCCGGCCAGCGCGGCGATGCCGATGCCCAGGCCCAGTCGCCCTAGGCTGGCGGCGCTGTCCCGCCAGAACAGGTATTCGCCGCTGCGCTTGTCCTCGGTGAAGGCCAGGCGATCGATGGCCGCCAGCATCTGGCTGGCGCTGGGCAACAGCTTGTCGTTGGGGTTTTCCGTCAGCCGCGTTGCCGAGCCCATAAAATAGGCGAACAGCAGCAGGGCGAAAGGCAGCAGGACCAGCAGCAGGCGGCCGCCGCGGTCCGGGTGTCGGTTGATCAGGCGCATAGATACATCTCGGTTGGCGTCATGCCCTCTCCCCCGT
>DATDTH010000140.1:0-3591 GCA_035290985.1 Pseudomonas sp.
CGTATCTGTCTGCATGGTTACGTCAGCGGTCGGGTCCAGGGGGTGGGCTACCGTCAGCACACCGACCAGCAGGCCGAGCGTCTGGCGCTCGATGGCTGGGTGCGCAACCTCGCCGACGGCCGGGTCGAGGTGCTGCTGGAAGGGGAGGAAAGCGCTGTGCGGGAGCTGGCGACCTGGCTCGAAAGTGGCCCGAAGAGCGCCGAGGTCGACGCCGTCGAATTGCAGGAACAGCCCCTGCAGGGCATCGCCGGTTTTATCGTGCGCCGGGTATAGAAGCGGTTTTGCGTAGGATGGGTTGAGCGCAGCGATACCCATGCTGAAAGCGCCTCGGCGAAACCATTATCCCGGATTGCGCCAAGGCTTATCCGGCTACAAAGCCGGCCTGCCACCGCGCGCAACCTGGGCTTCGCTGGCTACGGGTACCAGGGGTCCCGTAGGGTGCGCTGTGCGCACCGTGGTGCTGCGGCGAGATCTGCTGCCCCGGATTGCGCCAAGGCTTATCCATATATGGCTACGTAAACGGCCCCTTGCTCACCGAGCCGCAAACGGTATCGATGGGCTGTTCCGGGTGAAATTGTGTGCCGATTCAGTCGTTGGCGCCCGGATCGGCGGCCAGGCGGCCGGCATCCTTCATCAGTTTCTGCAGGAATTCCTGCTGCAGTTCCGGATCGTTGCGCGTCAATTCGATCAGGCTCTGTTCCAGTTCGCTGGCTTCCTCTTCCAGGCCCAGCTCGGACAGGCGCTTGACCCGGTGCACCCAGTGGTCGACCTCGTCGTCCTCGAGGTCGTCGTAGATCAGGCTGTGGGCTTCCAGCAGCTTGCCGCGCAGCGATCGACTGATCAGCAGGCTGGCATCGGCGCGGGCGCCGTCCAGCGGGTCCTCGGCACTGAGTAGCAGCTTGCCGACGCGGCTGACATCCTGCTCGGCAAAGGGGCCGTCCAGCAGGTTGAGGTGCAGTACGCCGTTGCGGTCGCTGGTCAGCTCATGGGTTAGCTCGCCGGCCTTGACCAGCACCGGGCGTTCGGCCCAGGGCAGGCTGGAGTACTCCATGCGTTTGTCCTGCCGTTGCTCGTCCAGCTTGGCCAGGTTCTGTTGCGAGCGGCCATTGGACTCGACGTTCAGCAGCGGGTTGAGGCCGGCGAAGCCGTAGTTGATCCAGTCCTTGGTCGCGCTGTCCGGCAGGCTACCGAGCAGGGCCACGTTCAGCACATTGGCGCCGATGCCGGCGACCACCGCGACGGCCCCCAGGGGGATCTCGTAGAGTTCGCGCCAGGGCTGATAGGGGGTGTAGCGATCATAGCGCCGGCTGACCTCTACTTCGGTCACTTCGAAGGTCTTCTGCTCGTGAATGCGCACTCGGCGCTGGGGGAGTTCCAGTACCTGGGGTTCGCCGACCTCGATCTGCAGGCTGTGATCGAGCAGTTTGCGTTCGATCCGTTCCTCGTGCTCGCTGCGTTGCGGCAAATGGTTGGCGCAACCCGAGAGCAGGAGGGCGGCGCCGAGGGCGCCGCCGCGGCGGAAGGTGTTTCGTGTGAGCATGAGGTCTCTGGGTCAGCGGCGGACGCGAGCTTGAATGAAGGCCAGTACGTCGGCCACAGGCAGGGCCTGGGGTTCGGCTTCGCGGCGGTTCTTGTATTCCAGGTTGCCATCGGCCAGGCCGCGCTCGCTGACCACTATGCGGTGCGGAATGCCCATCAGCTCCATGTCGGCGAACTTGTTGCCGGGGCTGGTTTTCTTGTCCCGGTCGTCCAGCAGCACTTCGAAGCCGGCGGCGGTCAACTGCGCATAGAGGCTGTCGGTGGCGTCGCGTACCGCCTCGTTCTCGTAGCGCAGCGGCACCAGGGCGACCTGGAAGGGCGCCAGGGTGTCGTTCCAGATGATGCCGCGCTCGTCATGGTTCTGCTCGATGGCGGCTGCCACCACGCGGGAGACGCCTATGCCATAGCAGCCCATGGTCAGGGTCGCCGGCTTGCCGTTCTCGCCCATCACCTTGCAGTTCATCGCTTCGCTGTACTTGCTGCCCAGCTGGAAGATATGCCCGACTTCGATGCCGCGCTTGATTTCCAGGCTGCCCTGGCCATCCGGGCTCGGGTCGCCAGCGACTACATTGCGCAGGTCGGCCACATCCGGCAGGGGCAGGTCGCGCTCCCAGTTGACGCCGAAATAATGCTTGTCGTCGATGTTGGCGCCTATGGCGAAGTCGCTCATCAGGGCCACGGAACGGTCAATGATGCAGGGTAGCGGCAGGTTCAGTGGGCCGAGGGAGCCGGCACCGGCACCGATGGCGGCGCGCAGTTCGGCTTCCGAGGCGAACACCAGCGGGTTGGCCACGCCTTCCAGGTTGGCGGCCTTGATTTCGTTCAGCTCATGATCGCCGCGGATGATCAGGGCGATCAGCTGGTCCTTCTCGGTGCCGTGCACCACCAGGGTCTTGATGGTTTTCTCGATGGCCAGGTCGAAGCCTTGCACCAGATCGGCGATGGTCTTGGTGTCCGGGGTGTCGACCAGGCGCAGTGCCTCGGTCGCCGCGCCGCGCGCCGTTTCCCGCGGAATGGCTTCGGCCTTCTCGATATTGGCGGCATAGTCCGAGCTGTCGCTGAAGGCGATGTCGTCTTCGCCCGAGTCGGCCAGCACATGGAACTCATGGGAACCGGTGCCGCCGATGGAGCCGGTGTCGGCCTGTACCGGACGGAAGTTCAGGCCCAGGCGGCTGAATACCTTGCAGTAGGCCTGGTGCATGCGGTCGTAGGTTTCTTGCAGCGACGCCTGGTCGGCGTGGAAGGAGTAGGCGTCCTTCATGGTGAATTCGCGGCCGCGCATCAGGCCGAAGCGCGGACGGATCTCGTCGCGAAATTTCGTCTGGATCTGGTACAGGTTGAGCGGCAGTTGCTTGTAGCTGCTCAATTCATTGCGGGCCAGGTCGGTGATCACTTCTTCGTGGGTCGGGCCGACGCAGAACTCGCGGCCATGCCGGTCCTTCAGACGCAGCAGCTCGGGGCCGTACTGTTCCCAGCGGCCCGATTCCTGCCAGAGCTCGGCGGGCTGAATCGCCGGCATCAGCACCTCGAGGGCGCCCGCGGCGTTCATTTCCTCGCGAACCACCGCCTCGACCTTGCGCAGCACCCGCAGGCCCATTGGCAGCCAGGTGTAGAGGCCGGATGCCAGCTTGCGGATCATGCCGGCGCGCAGCATCAGCTGATGGCTGATCACCACCGCATCGGCGGGAGTTTCTTTCTGGGTGGAGAGCAGGTACTGGCTGGTGCGCATATTTGGCCGTTCTATCGGTTGCGAAGGCGGGATGTGACTCGGCATTGTACGGTGCCTGTACAGTCGCGTACAGGTTCGGCAGCAGAAGGAAAACAGCGTGACAGCACTCAGTGCGCAGCAGGTAGAGGCATTGATTCGCCAGGGCGTGCCCATGGCCGAGGATATCGCCCTGAGTATCGATCACCTGGACGCCGAGCGTGTCCTGGCGCGGGTGCCGTTTCAGGCCAAGCTGGTGCGCCCGGGCGGCACGCTGTCGGGGCCGGTGATCATGGCGCTGGCCGATGCGGCCATGTACGCGGTGGTGCTGGGGCGCCTGGGGCGGG
>DATDTH010000141.1:0-3071 GCA_035290985.1 Pseudomonas sp.
TGGCGCAGCCGCTCCGGCGGCAGGAAACGGCCGTCGCCGTCCAGGTTGTCGGTGAACACCGCACACTGGGCGCCGGGGATATGCCCGGCGACCGGGTCCAGGGGTTCAACCTCGCCGCGAAAGCGTGGCAGCGCGCGGGCATCGAGCAGGGTCAGGCGCGGGTCGTCGAGGCGCTGGCGCAGCTGTTCGGCATCCAGCAGCAGGCGGTTGTCCGGCTCGCCGGCGAAGTGCCCGGGCGGGTTATCCGGTAGGGCCTGGCTCAGGGGCAGGCCGGCGGCGGACCAGGCCTTGAGACCGCCATCGAGCAAATACACGCCATCGCGCTTGTCCAGCCAGGCCAGCAGCCACCAGGCGCGCGCGGCGAAGGCGCCGGGACCGTCGTCATAGAGCACCACTGTGCTGCTCTGATCCAGACCCCAGGCCCGCAGGCGCTCGACCAGGGCCGCGGCCTGCGGCAATGGGTGGCGACCGGTCACGCCCTTGTGCACGGGGGCGGACAGGTCCTGTTCGAGGTCGGCGAAGTGCGCCCCGGCTATATGCCCGGCGGCATAGCTGCGTCGCCCGTAGGCGGGATCGTCGAGGGCGAAGCGGCAGTCGAGCAGCACCAGGCCGGGTTGGCCGAGGCGCTCGGCCAATTGCTGGGGACTGAGCAGTTGCGCGAGAGACATTGGCGAACTCCTGGGGCGTATTAGCCTCCGATCATAAACCAGGAGCCGCCGCCTCAGCAGCCCCGCGTCAGCGAATCCGCAGCTTGCCGATGCGGTCGTTGTTCAGGCTGCCGAGGTAGAGGTAGTCGCCGACCGGCTTGGCCGAGGTGACCATGCGCAGGTGGGTGCCACTGGTGTCGTGCAGGCTGCGGACGATCTCGCCATTTTCGTTCAGGGCGATGACCAGCCCGTAGGCCACGGGCTTGGGCCACAGGGCCCGGGGCAGTTTGGCCAGTTGCGCCTTCAGCCAGGGGTTGCGGTGCAGGAAGTCGGCGTCGGCCTTGCGCGGCGAAGGCAGGGCGACCCAGAAGGTGCCGGTGCCATCGCCTTGCAGGTTGTCCGGTAGGCCCGGCAGGTTGTCGATGAACACCTCGTGGGTGCCGGCCTTCTCGCCCTTGAGCCAGTAGCGGGTGATGCGGTAGCGGTAGGTTTCGTTGACCAGGACGAAGTCCTGCTGGGCCGAGAGCGCCACGCCGTTGGCGAAATACAGGTCCTTGAGCAGCACCGCGGTCTTGCCGGTGGCCGGGTCGTAGCTCAGCAGGCGACCCCAGGGGCGGGCCTCGAGCAGGTCGAGCAGGTAGTCCGGTTGTTCGAAACGCAGGCTGGCATCGCTGAAATAGATAATTCCGTCGCGGCCGATGTCCAGGTCGTCGGTGAAGGCGAAGGGCACGCCGTCGGCCTCGGTGCTCAGCACCTTGAGCCGGCCCTGAGGGGTGATAGAGAGCAGGCCCTTATAGGCGTCGGCCACTATCAGGTTGCCGGCGGCATCGAAGTCCATGCCTAGGGGCCGGCCCTGGGTGTCGGCGAAAGTCTGCAGGCTGCCATCGGCCTCGATCCGCACGATCCGCCCATCGTGCAGGCCGGTATAGACCAGGCCCTGGGCATCCACGGCGCTGTCTTCCGGGCCCTGCAATTGACCCTGGGCCAGCAGTTCGGCCTTCATCAGCGTGTCGTTGGCTTCCAGCACGCCGGTCATGGCCGGCGCGGCGGGCGCGTCCCAGGCTAGCGGGTCGATGGGGCTGGGGGTGATGACGAGGTAGAGGGCGAGGGCGGCGATCACCAGGGCCAGCAGGCCCAGCAGCTTTTTCATAAGAATCCTTTTTATTGATTTTATTCGTGCATTGCCGACGTCGCTCCGTGCGCCCTCGTTTCGCGGCCATGGGCGACCTCCGCAACAAGCGGCGCCGGCAGCATAGGAGGGCCAGTGCGGCTCGGCAAGCCGCGAATGCCCGGTTATGCCCGGGGGCGATATATACTGCCGGGCATTACCTGAGGAGAAGCCTGTGCCCATCGAGATTCACTGGATTCGTGATGACGCCAGCCTGGCGCAGCATTGCGCCGATTGGCAGCGCCTGCCCTACGTGGCCCTGGATACCGAGTTCATGCGGGTCGATACCTTCTACCCGATTGCCGGCCTGCTGCAGGTCTGCGACGGCGCCCGGGTCTTTCTGATCGACCCCTTGCCAATCCAGGACTGGCGCCCGTTCGCCGCGGTGCTGGAAAACCCGGCGCTGGTCAAGGTCCTGCACGCCTGCAGCGAGGACCTGGAGGTCCTGCTGCGCCTGACCGGCAGCCTGCCGGCGCCGCTGTTCGACACCCAACTGGCGGCGGCCTACCTGAACCTGGGCTTCTCCATGGGGTATTCGCGCCTGGTGCAGGCCGTGCTGGACATCGACCTGCCCAAGGGCGAGACCCGCTCCGACTGGTTGCAGCGACCCCTGTCCGAGACCCAGGTCAGCTACGCGGCCGAAGATGCCCAGCACCTGGCGGAAGTCTACGAAGCCTTGAAACCCAGGCTCTCGGCCGACAAGGCCGCCTGGGTGCTGGACGATGGCGCCGAACTGGTGAGCAACCTGCGTCGCGAGAGCGATCCCCAGGAGCTGTACCGCGAGGCCAAGCTGGCCTGGAAGCTGGCCCCGGCCCAGCTCGCGGTGCTGCGCGCACTCTGCGCCTGGCGCGAGGGCGAGGCGCGTGCGCGCAACCAGCCGCGCAACCGGATCATCCGGGAGAACTCGCTCTGGCCCCTGGCGCGCAGCCAGCCGGACAACCTGGTGGCCCTGGCCCGTATCGAGGAGATGCACCCCAAGACCGTGCGCCAGGATGGCGAGTTCATCCTGCAACTGATCAAGGACGCCGCGGCCTCGCCGGCCAGCGAATGGCCGCAGGTGTTGCCCGAACCCCTGCCGATGGAGGCCGCGCCGCTGCTCAAGAACCTGCGTGGCATCGGCCAGCGCGAAGCCGAGCGGCTGGACATGGCACCCGAGTTGATGCTGCGCAAGAAAATCCTGGAAGCCCTGCTGAAAAGCGGCTACCCCAAGGGCCCTTATCGTCTGCCGGACTCCCTGCGGGGCTGGCGCCGTGAAT
>DATDTH010000142.1:0-3458 GCA_035290985.1 Pseudomonas sp.
CTCGCTGCCGCGCACTGGGTGGAGGAGCAGCCCTGCCAGGGTTGCCATGCCAGCGCCGCCGAGGCCTGGCAGGGTTCGCACCACAGCCTGGCCATGCAACCGGCCACCCCAGCGACCGTGCTGGCGGATTTCAACGCCGCGCCCCTGCACAACGATGTGGAGAGCACCCGCTTTCTGCGCAAGGGCCAGGAGTTCTGGGTCAACACGCCCGGGCCCGATGGCCAGCCGGCCGACTTCAAGGTGGCTTATACCTTCGGCCTGACGCCCCTGCAGCAGTACCTGATCGAATTGCCGGGCGGGCGTCTGCAGGCCCTCGGGGCGGCCTGGGATGTCGAGAAGCAGGCCTGGTTTCATCTCTACCCCGCACAGGGGGTGGATCACACTGACCCGCTGCATTGGAGTGGCGCGCAACAAAATGCCAACTTCATGTGCATCGAGTGCCACACCACCGGCTTCGAACGGCGCTTCGACGGGAAAACCGGACAGTTCACCAGTCACTGGCAGGCGCTGGGCGTAGGCTGCCAGAGTTGCCATGGTCCCGCGTCCAATCACCTGGCCTGGGCCCGCGAGCCCGAGCGCTTCGATACGCGCAATCGCGGGTTGGTGGTCAACCTGCGTGATGGCGGCAACCAGAGCGAAGTCGAGACCTGTGGCCGTTGCCACAGCCGCCGGGCGCCGCTGGCCGACGGTTACCAGGCCGAACAGGGGCTGCTCCATGATTTCCTGCCGGCGCCGCTGGCTGCCGGCCTGTACCAGGTCGATGGCAAGATCCAGGATGAGGTCTTCGAATACGGCTCCTTCAAGCAGAGCCGCATGCAGGCGGCCGGGGTGCGCTGTTCGGATTGTCACGACCCGCACAGCGGCCAGTTGCGCCTGGCGGGCAATGCCGTCTGTACCCAGTGCCACAACCCGGCGGGCACGGCGTCGCGGCGCGCGATCAGTGCCGGAAAGCTGCTGGCCAAGGACTACGACTCGCCGGCCCACCACCACCACGCGCCGGACTCGGCGGGCGCCCAGTGCAGCAGTTGCCACATGCCCGGTCGTTATTACATGGGCAATGACTGGCGGCACGATCACAGCTTCAGTGTGCCCAACCCGGCGCAGGCCCTGGAACTCGGCCATGGGGATGCCTGCCTGGACTGCCATCGACAGGCCGACGGCGCGCCGATCGTCGAGCAATTTCAGGCCTGGTTCGGCCAGCTCGCGCCCCGTGATGGTGGCTATGCCCAGGCCTTGAGTCTGGCCCGGGCAGGACGCCCGGGCGCGGCCAAGGCGCTCTATGGGCAGCTCGCGCGCAGCGACCTGCCGGGGGGGCGCAAGGCCGCGCTGCTCGCCGAAGTGCCGCGTTATCCTTCGGCCGCCGCCGGGCCCTTGCTGATCGGCGCGGTGGCACATCCCGACCCCGCGGTGCGCCTGGCGGTCATCGAGGCAGTGGCCGCGATGGGCGCGCCCGAACAGCAGGTGCAGGTGCTGGCGCCCTTGTTGCAGGACGACCAGCGCGCCGTCCGGCTGGCGGCCGCCTGGCAGTTGGCGCAGGTGCCGGTCGAGTTGCGCCAGGCGCTGACCCGCTGGCCGGCGGTGATCGCGGACTACGAACAGGCGCAAGGCAGGCAGCTGGATCGCGCCGAAGCCCTGACCAATCTGGCCAGTCTCTATCAACTGACCCAGCGCCCTGAACGGGTCGAGGCGACCTTGCGTCAGGCCGTGCAACGCAACCCACATTTCCATCCCGCGCGCCTGTTGCTGGCCCAGTGGCTCGAAGGGCAAGGCCTGGCGGAGCAGGGCATAGGGCTGTTGCGTGACAGCGCACTGAAATATCCGCGGGAGGCCAGCTTGCAGCATGCCCTCGGCCTGGCCCTGGTGCGCGGCGGTCAACGCCCCGCCGCACTCGCGGCGTTGCGCCAGGCACAAACACTGGCCCCGGATAACGCGGACTATGCCTATGTGCTGGCGGTGGCGCTGCACGGCGAAGGGCAGGCCGAGGCGGCCCAGGCGTTGCTGCGCGAACAGCTGGACCGGGATCCGGCGAACCGGACCATTCGCCTGGCCCTGGTCAATTACTTGCGCCTGGCGGGCGAGACAAAGCAGGCGACGCAGTTGCTCACGCAGTTGGCGGCGCTCAATCCCGAGGATCCATTGCTGCAATAGGGCGCGCCCGACATGAAGCTCAAGCTGCGGAAATTATGCGCTTGAGGTGCCAGATTTCTCGCTAAGCAACCCTCGATGAGGCAAGGACCATGCTGCTGCGTATCACCTCGAAAGTCGCCGTACTCGTCCTGGGGTTGCTGATACTCGGGCTGGGTGCCTGGGGTTCGCTGGCCATAGTCCTGACCGGGGCTGACGGAGACAGCGTGCGCCTGGCCTTGGCAACGGGTTTTGCCCTGGTGTCCCTGGCCACCTTGGTCGCGCTCTGCATGGCCCGTTGGCGCTGGCGCGCGCTGTTGGGCTATCTGCTGCCCCTGGCCGGCCTGCTGTACTGGTATCAAGGCATCGAGCCCTCCAACTCCCGCGACTGGCAGACGGACGTGGCGGTACTGCCTTATGCGACCATCGCGGGTGATCGGGTTACGGTGCACAACATCCGCAATTTCGACTACCGCAGCGAGACCGACTACAGCCCGGCCTATTACGACAAGGTGTTTGACCTGAGCAAGCTGGAAGGCGTCGACCTGGTCACGTCCTATTGGATGGGGCCGGCGATTGCCCATGTTTTTCTCAGCTTCGCCTTTGCCGACGGCCAGCACCTGGCGGTGTCCATCGAGACGCGCAAGGAAAAGGGCGAGCGCTACTCCACCCTCAAGGGCTTCTTCCGCCAGTACGAGCTGTATTACGTGGTGGCCGATGAGCGCGACGTGATCCGCGTACGCACCAACTATCGTCGCGATCCGCCGGAGCAGCTGTACCTGTACCGGCTCAAGGCCCCCATCGAGAATGGCCGGCACCTGTTCCTGGAGTACCTGCAGCGTATGAATGCGCTCAAGGCAACGCCGGAGTTCTACAACACCCTGACCACCAACTGCACGACCCAGATCTGGATGAGTGCGCGGGTCAACCCGCAGCATGTGCCCTTGAACTGGAAGATCCTGGCCAGCGGCTATGTCCCCGAGTACCTCTATCAACATGACCGCCTGCAAAGCACGGGTCAGGCGTTCAGCGACCTGCAGCGCCAGGCCTTGATCAATCCGCGCGCCAGCGCCGCCGATGGCGCGGCGGACTTTTCCAGACTGATTCGCGCAGCGGCTTCCCCGCCGTGATCAGGATTGAACAGCAGCCCCTTGGAGGCCTTATGAGGAAAATGCGGGTTGGTTACGGCGCCGCAGTGCTGCTGGCCTGTTCGGCCGTGGCGCTGTCCACGCCGGTTTTCAGCGAAACGCAGCCCGTCAGCCGGGTGGCCAGTGGCGAAAAGCGCCCGCGTATCTGCCTGGTGCTGTCCGGCGGCGGTGCCCGGGGCGCGGCCC
>DATDTH010000143.1:0-3636 GCA_035290985.1 Pseudomonas sp.
GAGGCGCTGACCTACGCCGCCATGGTGCGACCGGCCTGCGTGAATGTGCTGCCCGGGCGTCTGGCCGGGGGCGTCAGTCGCGAACAGGCGCTGGCGACCCTGGCGGCCAACCTGCGCCGTAGCGCCGAGGCCTTCCAGCCCCTGGGCATCCGCGTGCTGTGCGAGGCGATCAATCCGCTGGATATGCCGGGTTTCCTGGTCAGCACCCCGCATGAACTCAATGAACTGCTGGACGCGGTCGACCACCCCAATTGCGCGGCGCAACTGGACCTCTACCACATGGCCCGCCAAGGCCTGGACTTGCCAACGGCAATCGCCGACCTGGGAGGACGCATCGGTCATGTGCAGTTCGCCGATTGCCCCGGTCGCGGCGCGCCGGGCAGCGGTCAGCTGGATTTCGCCGCGGCGCTGCGGGCCTTGCAGGCCCAGGGCTATACCGGCTGGCTCGGCGCCGAGTACCTGCCGGGCGCAGCCGGCACCGCCGCCAGCCTGGGCTGGCTGGCGCAATGGCGGGGGTAGGAGGGGCTACACACGGTTTGATCGTTCCCACGCTCCGCGTGGAAATGCAGATTTGGACGCTCCCGCGTCCGCCGGCACCAACCGATGTTGGGTTACGGCGCTTATGGTTCCGCGTATGGCTCTGGCTTGTGCGCGGCGCGCCTAACCTAGGCGGCCCCACCCAACCTACGGGACTGCGACGCAGAGCGTCGCGGGCTAGGCTCCCACGCAGAGCGTGGGAGCCATCAGTCTACGAATCCAGCTTGGTGCGGCTGCGCTTCGCGCTGGCAGGTGCTTTCGGGTCGCCGGCATAGTCGTTGAGCGAGATCACCCGGGTCTTGCCGATGCGGTGGCGATAGATTTCGCGCAGGTACTTGATCGCCTGTTTCACGCTGTCCCGGGACAGGCGGATGTCGTTGATCGAGATGAATTTGGCCGGGTCATGGATCAGTTCTCGGTACTTCTTCTCGTACATCGGCTTGATCGCGTACCAGTTGGTGTCGAGGATCTTCGCCGGGTTCTCGTACTCGTTGAGCATCTCGTCGACCCGCTGCTCGTCGAAGGTTTCGCCGACAATGAAGTCGAGGATGGCGTTGTCCAGGCTGTCGTCGTAGCGGTACTGATCGCGGGCGAAGCAGCGCTTGATAAAGGCCACGATCAGGGTCAGGAAGTCGTCGGACAGGCAGGGGCTCTTCACCACCAGGGTGGTCAGGGAGAGGTTGGCCGAGGCGCCGATCACCAGGGCGAAGCGTTTCAGCGTGGTGTTGGGGAACAGGCTGTTGAGGTGGGTCTTGAGCCGGTTCAGGTCCATGTAGGAGAGCTTGTAGCCCTTGGGCAGGGACACGATAGAGACCACCGAGGAGCAGTTCTTGAAGAAGTGCAGGTCGCTGAGGGCCGAGGCGTCGTAGTTGGACTGCTTGTAGCGCTCCAGGGCCTCGCGGTAACGGGTGGACTCGATCGGCAGCAGGCTGATGCCTTCGATGGCCTGGGTGGCCTTGTTGAAATGCGGCAGGTCGATCGAGCGGAAGAACAAATCGTCCACATCCAGGCGGTTGTTCTCCTTGTGATCGAGTGCGCGCGCCTTGTCCCCACTGGCGCTAGCGCTGTAATGGGGGACCACCGACTCGGCGTAGGCCATGGCCACCGGGCCGGCCAGGCTCATAAACAGGTCATTGGCGTCCAGGCGGATGGTTTCGCCAATATCGATGCCGGCGCGGTGGAAATAGTTCTGGTCGTAGTCGGTGGTCACCGCTTGTGCGGTGAGGATGTTGAAGATCTGCTGGGAAATGTATTGGTTGGCGTGACGCTCCATGGCATTCACGTCGATGTTCTGGATGCCGCTGCCATCCTTTTCTTCGGCATAACGCATGATGTCGTTGGAAATCAGCATCATGGCGTTCCACGGGCGGATGCGGCGCATCACGCTTTCTTCGTTGGTCGCTTCGTTGTCGAAGTTGTAGGAGAAATTCCATTCCTCCGCCAAGTACTTGCACAGCAGGCGCCCGGCATTGATGTGCAGGGCCTCGGAAATGCCGCTGTTCTGGTCGGAGATATTCGGCAGGATGCAGAAGCCGCTGGTGAAGATCGGTTCGAAGACGAAGGAGTGCCCGCGGTTCTCTTCGCTTTCCAGCTCGCTGCGGCTGTTGAAGGTCTTGCTCATATAGGCGTATTGCTGCGCCAGGCCGAACTCCGAGGCCATGCCCGAGCCGGTGCCGCCGCCGGCGCTGAAGATATAGAAATACAGCCGTGACTGGTTGGCCTTGATGCCGCAGGAATCGATCAGGTAGGAGTGGATGAACTTCCAGTCGGCGTTG
This sequence comes from Pseudomonas sp., assembly GCA_035290985.1. Taxonomy (GTDB): domain Bacteria; phylum Pseudomonadota; class Gammaproteobacteria; order Pseudomonadales; family Pseudomonadaceae; genus Aquipseudomonas. The sequence goes on from DATDTH010000143.1 coordinate 2,313, forward strand.
GTGAAACGCTGGGTGTCCTTGTTGAGGATGATCTTGGCCAGGTACTGGCCGAGGATAGGCGCGTTGCCCGCCCCGCCGGCATGCACCTCGGAGAGGTCCATGATCTTCATCTTGTTGTAGTCGCTGAGGAAACCGCTGGATTCGCCCTTGCGCGAGAAGCGGATGCGCCCTTCGATATCCTTGTCCAGGTCGCCGAGCATCACCAGGGGCTCGATCAGGAACACGGGTTTGGCCGCCTTGCTCGGCGATCTCAGCAGGTTGTTGCGGATCCAGCGGGTGGGACGAGCCTCCTGTTCGGGAGTGGTTTTTTCCCCGTCGTCGAACTCGCTCAGGTAGAACTTACGCGCGTTGTAGACCAGTGCGGCGACATCCAGGGCGATGTTCGAGCCACAGCGGCCGAGGCCGATCAGGCACACGGAGGGAAAGTGCTGGCTTTGCCCGGACTCCGCGTTGAGCTCGCCCTGGGCCTGGGGGAAGACCAGGCCGCGCAAACCGTCGAGGTTATCGAGGATGCGATCGATATCCCGTTCGGTGAAATACAGATGGGGCTCGGCGACGAGCTCGAGCTCGGCTATAAGCGACGCCTCGGCGACGAGCGGTGCTTCGGCGGGAGCCGCCGGGCGGGACTGCGCAACAGGCCTGGCCCGTAGGGGCGTGGCACTCTCGGGGGTGACAGCGGCAGTGTCTTTTTTTATTTTCATGGGTGGCAGTCCGGTGCTCGAGAAATACGGCTTGGCCACTGCCTGTCCGGGACGGGCAGTGGCCATGGCAACCCAACTCTAGGTGAAAAGCCCTCGTCAGGCGATAGCGAAACGCTAGCAATGTGCGAGTCGCCCTATTTCTAATGGCCAAAGGCCGCGTTCGGCTCGCGCCTCACCGCCGCGCGCACTCGATCCGGTTGCGGCCCAGCTGTTTGGCCCGGTACAGCGCCTGGTCGGCCTGCTTCACCAGTTCGCCCAAGGCCTCGCCCCGGTGCAGGCAGGTCACGCCAAAACTGGCGGTGACCCTGCTGTCGACCACGAACTGGTTGCTGGCCACCAGTACGCGCAGCTTTTCCGCCAGCAGCAGGGCGCGTCCCTGGTCGGTATGGGGCAGCAGGATGACGAAGGCCTCGCCGCACCAGCGGCAAAAGGCGTCCGACTCGCGCAGATGCTTCCTGATCAACAGGGCGATGCTGCTGAGTACGTCATCGCCGACCCGCTGGCCATGGTTGTCATTGATCCGCTTGAAGCGATCGAGATCCAGGCAGATCAGGGCCAGGGGGCAGCCGTAGCGCTCGGCGCGCTTGATCTCAAGCAGGGCCGCCTCTTCGAAGCGCAAGCGG
>DATDTH010000144.1:0-2633 GCA_035290985.1 Pseudomonas sp.
CGCCCCCCTGGGCCTGCTGGAGGCCGCCGAGGACTACCGCGACGGCCGCGCCGTGCCGCGCCTGGACTGGCCCGGACGGCCGCCCGGGGAGCCGGCGGCACGGGTCTACCCGGGCCTGCGCCTGTACGCCCGCGACCTCGACGGGGTCGACAGCCTGCGCCAGTACTTCGCCAGCCGCGGCCAGGAGGTGGCGACCCAGGCCCAGGCCATCGCCCAGGTGCGCTCCTTGAGTCGCAACCTCTCCCTGGTCTTCTGGATCGTCAGCGGCCTGGCCGTGGCCGGCGCCTTCGCCGCCGTGGTGGCCAACACCCTGGCGGCGGTGCAACGCAAACGCCGGGCCCTGGCGGTGTTGCGCCTGCTGGGCTTCCCCACCGGCGCGCTGGTGACGTTCCTGGTGCTGCTGGCCCTCTACAGCGGTCTGTTCAGCCTGTTGCTGGCCGGCCTGCTGTACGCCGCGGCCCAGGCGGGGTTGAATCGGCTGTTCGAGCATGGCGCCGGCGAATTCATCTGCCAACTATTGCCCGGCCATTACCTGCTGGCCTTGCTCGCCACCCTGGCATGCAGCATCCTGGCCGCGGCCCTGGGTGGCTGGCGCGCCGCACAGATCGAAGCTTCGGAAGGATTACGCGATGTTTAACCGGTTGTTCCCGGCGCTGCTGGCGCTGATGCTCTGCTCCCCGGCCTGGGCCGACGAAGACCCCTTGGACAACCCAAAGCCCTTGCCCGACGACGTCAGCCTGCCCCTGCCCTGTGGCGGCAGCCTGGTCATGCGCTACGTCTATGTGCTGGCCAATGGCGCCCTGGACGACCGCGAGATCAGCCTGGGCTACCCCTTCAGCGAGGGCGAATCCGGCTACCAGCAGTCGTTCATCTCCGGCTATCGCCGTGATTTCATCAATGGCCAGTTCACCCTGGCCGATCTGCCCGAGGCCTGGCGGGCCACCATCAAGCCCGCGCTGCCGGTAAAGGAAGCCGGCACGCCGCTTTCGCCGATGCTCTATTTCATCGGCAAGTACGAAGTCAGCGCCCGTCAGTACGCCGCCGTGATGGACCAGGCCGCCGCCCTCACCGGCCAGGGCGAGGCCCCGGTCTGCGCGCCGCTGACCGGCATGAGCGCGCGCCTGCCCCAGGTCAAGGTCTCGCATTTCGACGCCGAGCGTTTCGCCGCGGTCTATACCGCCTGGCTGATGAAGCACCACCGCGACCTGCTGCCCGTCAGCGGCCGGGGCGCCAATGCCGAGGACGGTGGCCTGGGTTTCGTGCGCCTGCCCTCCGAAGTCGAATGGGAATTCGCCGCCCGTGGCGGCCATGCGGTCAGTCGCCAGGACCTCGAAGCGCGGCTGTTTCCCCGCCCCGTCGAAGGCAGCGACCAGCACGGCCCCCTGGGCGACTGGGCGGTGTACAACCAGGTGGCCGGCGGCACCGGCCAGGCCGCCCGCTTGCTGCCGATCGGCATGAAGCGGCCCAACCCCATCGGCCTGTTCGATGTGATCGGCAACGCCGCGGAAATGGTCCAGGAATCCTTCCAGCTGGTGCATGCCGGGCGCCGCCAGGGCACCTATGGCGGCTTCGTGGTCAAGGGCGGCAACTACCTCGAAGGCGAGAGCACCCTGTTCACCGGCATGCGCCGCGAATACCCGCTGTTCGCCGTCGACGGCAGCGAACAGCGCAACGAGACCACCGGTTTCCGGGTCGCTCTGGGCGCCCTGTCGGCACCGCGCTCGCGTTACAAGGAGCTGCTCGGGCAATGGCAGAAGGAAGGCCGGCTGGCGTCCCTGACCGATGCCATCGACGAGACCGAGGATCCGACCAAGCGCCTCGACAGCCTGATCGCGGCCAGCACCGATCCGCAGCTGCAAGCTCAGCTGGGCCTGATCAACGAGGAGCTCAAGCGCAACGTCTCGCTGATCGCCCAGCAGCGCGAGGAGGCCGCGGGTAACCTGATCCAGTCCGCCGCACTGGTGGCCGAGACCATCAACAACTACAACATTCGCCTGACCAACCTGAAAAAGAGCCAGGCCCAGGCCAAGGCGGCCAAGGACGAGGCCGCGGCCAAGCTCTTCGCCACCGCCATCGCCAACGGCCGCAGCGCGCTGGATGGCGCGGTGGCGATCTATATCGATAACCTGGCGACCGGCACCCGCTACACCGATGCGGTAATCCAGGCACAATTGCAGCGCATAAAAGAAGAGCTCAACCGCAAACCAGTACTCGGCAAGAGCCTGGTCAAACGTGCCACGCTGTTCGTCCAGCACGTCGACAAGTATCGCCAGCAACAGCGGGCCGACCCGGCGACGATTTTGAAGGAGTTGCTCGCGTCCAGCGGGCGTTGAAGGAGTTCCTGTCGCCTGACCCGGTAGGCGGGCCGGCGGCAGCGAACGATCAAATCAAGAGCGAGAAACGAACCATGAAGCATTCCAGCACCACCCTGTTCCAGACCTCCGCGCGGTTTGCCCTGTACCTGGCGACCGCCAGCAGCATACTGATCACCGGCTGCGCCAGCACCGGGCCAACCTCGCAGGTCGCCGCCACCACCCAGGCCCAGTACTACCCCTCGTGCTACGAACCGGTCTCGCACCTGCGCAGCACCGAAGGCGCGGTGAAGCGTTCGGCCATCACCGGCGCCGTCGCCG
>DATDTH010000145.1:0-2843 GCA_035290985.1 Pseudomonas sp.
CCACACCGCACCCGCTGCGCGGCGTAACCCGCCAATCGATGGCCCGGTATAGCCCGTTACGAGCGAAGGGTAGGCAAGGCGCACGCGGGCTGAAAAAGCGGAGTTTACGACTGTAAATGAGCATTTTTCAGCAAGCATGCAACGCCGCATACCCGAAAGTTTTCGTAGGATGGGTTGAGCGCAGCGATACCCATGCTGAAAGCCGCTCTGGCAAACCACACCGCACCCGCTGCGCGGCGTAACCCGCCAATCTCTGGGCCTAGAGGATATTCGCGTAATCGGCTTCGATGCGGTCCAGACTCAGGTGATTGAGGAAGTTGGAGAAGCACATCCAGGCCGAGAGCGCGTTCAGGTCGCGGAACTGCGGCGGCAGGAACTTGGGCGGCGTGACCAGGCCTTCGTCCACCAGCTGGCGCAGGGTGCGCATGTCTTCCAGGGTGGTCTTGCCGCAGAACAGCAAGGGGATCTGTTCCAGCTTGCCTTTGCGCACCGCCAGCTGGATGTAGTTGTAGATCAGGATAAAGCCCTTGAGATAGGACAGGTCCTTGGTAAAGGGCATGCCATCGGGGGTCGAGCCGCGGAACACCCGGCTGGCGTTGCCGTAGCTGTCTTCCTGGCTGAACCCCTGCTCGCGGTAGAAATCGAAGACCTGGAGGAAATCGGCGCCCTCCTCGGCCATATGGATGGCCCGGGTGCGATTGGTCAGCTTGCGCAGACGGGTCGGGTAGGAGGCGAAGGCGATCACCTCCATCAGGATCGCCAGGCCTTCCTGGGTCACGGTGGACGAGGGCGGGCCCTTGGACAAAAAGGTGCAGATCGGCTGGCTCAACCCATTGAGGGTGGTGCCCACGTGCACCAACCCCTCGTGCACCTCCAGCGCCCGCACATCCCGCTCGTTGAACAGCGCGTCGCTGCGGATCTTGATGTAGTCGGCACCGGCGGCGGCATCGGCCAGGATGCCGTCGGACTCGAACACCCGGATGGTGCCCTCCTCCTCGCCGAACACCTTGTTCAGGCGGCTCTGCAGCAGCTCGACGGCGTCCTTGGCATTCAGGGTCTTGGGTTCGTCCTTGAGGTCGCCGCGCAGGGCGATATTGTTCAGGAAATCGGAAAACATCAGGCCGAGGTCGGCCAGGGTCGGGTCGCCGGCGTGGAAGGCGTCCGAGGCGGCGCCATACAGCTCCTGGGAAATCAGGCCGAAGTCCGGGGTGCCCCGCGCCTCGAGCATGCGGATGACCATGCGGTATTCCTTGCACATGCGCCGCATGATCTGCCCGACCGGGTTGAACTGACCCAGCTGGCGGGTGATATCCCGCTCGATATTCTGGAATTCCAGCTTCTTGGCGTCGGCATCGAAGGCCAGCGGCCGCCCGGCGTAATAGGCCCGGTCGATCCGGGGCAGGGCCTTGCCCTTGGCCTTGAGAAAGTCCGCGCGAATGCTCTCATCCCACTTCACCGCATCCAGTACGCGGATCGGCGTCTGCGCCTCGACCAGGCGATCGGACAGCCCGCGAATGATCAGTTGATACCCGTCCAACGGCTTGTGAATGGTCATCCGCTCCTCATTCGACTCTGCATGACAGCCTGCACTGAAAGTATTCTATTGGTCGTCGCGTTGGTAGCGCGCCGCCTCGATGAAGGCATCGGAATTGGCTGGATCGTCCAGGTAGGCCAGCACCTGCTCCAGCGGACTGGTGAGCAACGCGCCGTCGCCCTCGGGCGTGTCGACCAGCGTGCCCTGCAGACCGCCCTGTTCGAGTTCCTGGCGAATGCGGTCGACGTCCAGGTTGTAGACCACCAGCTCGTTGTCACTGGTCAGCTCGAAGCCGGCGATGGCAAAATTGCCTCCGAGCTTTTTCGGCAACCCGGCCGAGAGGTACCAGCGCTGGCCGTGGTGGGCCACGGTGAAGCCGAACTCTTCCAGGCTTTCCAGGTTATCCGGGCTGTCCACATAGGTCTTGGCCTTGTACAGACTGGAACCGGCGCGACTGACTTCCAGGTACTGCTGTTCGCCCCATTCGTTCTTGCGCATCCACGCCCCCAGCAAGGGAATGGGTGCCGCTTCGTTAGCCGGAATCGGATCCTTGACGCTGACCAGGCAGCCGTTCAACAGCAGGAAGGACAAGGCGACCAGTACGCGCCAGGCTTTCATTTGACTCTCCTTGTAACTCGGGGGTCGGCCCCGACTCCCGGGGCGCGGGGGTAGAGCCGGTTACAGCCCCATCAGCAGGTACAGATAGCGCTGCAACAGGACCAGCATGGCCTCATGGTCCAGGTGCTCGAGCCCGTCCAGCAGGCCCTGATATTCCATCCGCCCAATAATGCCGGTCAAGAGTTTGGCATCCTGCTCCGGTTGTTGCGAGCCCAGAACCTGACAGAACTGAGTGACACCCTGCAACAATATCTGCCGATGGGCCCGCACCAGGGCATGCAGGCGCGGATTGAGCAGCGCTTCCTGCTGAAAGGCCTGCTCGGCCATCAGCTCATCGCGCCGGGTGAGCAACTGGTGACGCACATATTCGACCGCCAGCCGGGCGATCTCGTCGGCCACCAGGCGCCGCGAGGCGGCGGAGCCATCGAGCTTGTCGACCTGGACCTGCAGCAGCCCCTGGGTGCTCTTCCAGAACCCGGCCATATAGTCGGCGCTGCGCTCGACGAACTGGGCGAAGGTGTCGGTGATCAGCGCATCGATATCTTTGAAGTAATAGGTGGTGGCCGACAGCGGCACGCCCGCCTCGGCGGCCACCGCGCGATGGCGCACGGCACGCACCCCTTCGCGCACGATCAGGCGCATGGCGGCATCGAGAATCGCCTGGCGACGCTGTTCACTGCCCTGGCGGCTG
>DATDTH010000146.1:0-2082 GCA_035290985.1 Pseudomonas sp.
CCTTTCGGGTCACAGCCTGCACCAGCGCGGCTATCGCCTGCAGCAAGGCGCGGCGCCGCTGAAGGAAAACCTCGCGGCGGCCATTCTGATTCGCGCTGGCTGGCCCCGGATTGCCGCCGCGGGCGGCGCCCTGGCGGACCCCATGTGTGGGGTCGGGACCTTCCTGGTGGAGGCGGCGATGATAGCCGCGGACATCGCGCCAAACCTCAAACGCCCCTACTGGGGCTTTTCCGCCTGGCTCGGCCATGTGCCGGCCCTGTGGAAGAAGGTCCATGAGGAGGGCGAAGCCCGCGCCGAGATCGGCCTGGCCAAGCCGCCGCTGTGGATTCGCGGTTACGAAGCCGACCCGCGGCTGATCCAGCCGGGGCGCAACAATATCGAACGGGCCGGGCTGTCGGACTGGATCAAGGTCTACCAGGTGGAAGTCGCGACCTTCGAACCGCGTCCGGATCAGAACCAGACCGGCCTGGTCATCTGCAACCCGCCCTATGGCGAGCGCCTGGGAGATGAAGCCAGCCTGCTCTATCTGTACCAGAACCTCGGTGAGCGCCTGCGCCAGGCCTGCCTGAACTGGGAGGCGGCGGTGTTCACCGGCGCGCCGGACCTGGGCAAGCGCATGGGGATCCGCAGCCACAAGCAGTACGCCTTCTGGAACGGCGCATTGCCGTGCAAGCTGCTGCTGTTCAAGCTGCTGCCGGACCAGTTCGTCACCGGCGAGCGGCGCACCTCCGAGCAGCGTCAGGTCGAGCGTGAGCTGGCGAGCGGCGACGAGCCAGCGGGCAGTCGGGTCGCCAGCCACGAAGCGGGCGCGCGCAACCGCACCGAGCGCCCCGTCGAGCAGCCAGCGGTGCCGGTCGAACAGGCGCGCCTGAGCGAGGGCGGGCAGATGTTCGCCAACCGCCTGCAGAAGAATCTCAAGGCCCTGAGCAAGTGGGTGCGCCGTGAAGGCATCGATTGCTACCGGGTGTACGACGCCGACATGCCGGAATATGCCCTGGCGATCGACCTGTACCATGATTGGGTGCATGTGCAGGAGTACGCGGCGCCCCGCACTATCGACCCGGAGAAGGCCCAGGCGCGGCTGTTCGATGCCCTGGCGGCCATCCCCCAGGCGCTGAACGTCGACAAGTCCAAGGTGGTCATCAAGCGCCGCGAGCGCCAGAGCGGCACCAAGCAGTACGAGCGCCAGGCGGCCCAGGGACAGTTCACCACCGTGAGCGAGCACGGCGTCAAGTTGCTGGTCAACCTGACCGATTATCTGGATACGGGGCTGTTCCTCGATCACCGGTCGCTGCGTCTGCGCCTGCAGCGCGAGGCGGCGGGCAAGCGCTTCCTCAATCTCTATGCCTACACCGCCACCGCCACCGTACATGCGGCCAAGGGCGGTGCGCGCAGCACCACCAGCGTCGACCTGTCGAAGACCTACCTGGACTGGGCGCGGCGCAACCTGGCGCTCAATGGCTTCTCCGACAAGAACCGCCTGGAGCAGGGCGATGTCATGGCCTGGCTGGCCGCCGACCGTGAGGAGTACGACCTGATCTTCATCGATCCGCCGACCTTCTCCAACTCCAAGCGCATGGAAGGGGTGTTCGATGTGCAGCGTGACCATGTCGAGTTGCTCGACCTGGCCATGGCGCGCCTGGCCGCGGGTGGGGTGCTGTACTTCTCCAACAACTTCCGTAAGTTCCAGCTCGATGAGGGCTTGGCCGCGCGCTATGCCGTGGAAGAAATCAGCGCCTCGACCCTGGATCCAGACTTCGCCCGCAACCCGAAGATCCACCGCGCCTGGCGCCTGACCGCCCGCTGAGTTAAAAGCCGTAGATGGGTTGAGCGCAGCGATACCCATCGATACGCGCAGCACAATCCGGGACGCCGCAGCCCCTGATTGCGCCAAGGCTTATCAGGGCTACATAAACTGCGCCCCCTTGCTCCGCTCGGTTTCAGCGCTGGGCGGTGGTGCCGCTGGTTTTCGGCTGGCGGTAGAGGTCGACCAGGACCTGGTCGAGCACCGACGAGGCGCCCCAGGGGCGCGGGTCGTTGAGGATGGCGACCACGGCCCAGGTGTTGCCGTTGCTGTCGCGG
>DATDTH010000147.1:0-2983 GCA_035290985.1 Pseudomonas sp.
TGGCGCTGGCCGCGCCATTGGTGCTGCCGATGCTGCTGGAGCTCTTCGGCCTGCACTGGATGCTGCCGGCCTGGGTGCAGTTTGCCCTGGCCACCCCGGTGCAATTCGTCCTCGGCGCCCGTTTCTACCGCGCGGCCTGGAAGGCCCTGCGGGCGGGTGCCGGCAATATGGATCTGCTGGTGGCCCTGGGCACCAGCGCCGGCTACGGCCTGAGCCTGTACCTCTGGTGGATCGAACCGGCTGGCGGCATGCCGCACCTGTATTTCGAGGCCTCGGCGGTGGTGATCGCCCTGGTGCTGCTGGGCAAATACCTGGAAAGCCGCGCCAAACGCCAGACCGCCAGCGCCCTGCGCGCCCTCGAAGCCCTGCGGCCGGACCGGGCGCTGCGCCTGCACGATGGCCAGGAAGAGTGGGTCGCCATCGCCGACCTGCGCCTGGACGATCAGGTCCTGGTCAAGCCCGGCGAACGCTTTCCGGTGGACGGCGAGGTGCTGGAGGGCCGCAGCCATGCGGACGAGGCGCTGATCAGCGGCGAAAGCCTGCCGGTGCCGAAACAGCCGGGGGACAAGGTCACCGGTGGCGCGCTCAACGGCGAGGGCCGGTTGCGGGTGCGCACCACCGCCCTGGGCGGGGAAACGGTGTTGGCGCAGATCATCCGCCTGGTGGAGGACGCCCAGGCCGCCAAGGCGCCGATCCAGAAGCTGGTGGACAAGGTCAGTCAGGTGTTCGTGCCGACCGTGCTGCTGCTCGCCCTGGCCACCCTGCTCGGTTGGCTGTTGCTGGGCGCCCCGCTGCAAACCGCGCTACTGAATGCCGTGGCGGTGCTGGTGATCGCCTGCCCCTGCGCCCTGGGGCTGGCCACCCCCACGGCCATCATGGCCGGCACCGGCGTGGCGGCGCGCCATGGCATCCTGATCAAGGACGCCGAGGCTCTGGAGATCGCCCACGGGGTGACCGTGGTGGCGTTCGACAAGACCGGCACCCTGACCTCCGGCACCCAGCGCATCGCGCATTTGCGCGGGGATGACGAAAACGGGGAGGACGAACTGCTGCGCCTGGCCGGCGCCCTGCAGCGCGGCAGCGAACACCCCCTGGCCAAGGCCGTGCTGGACGCCTGCGCCGAACGCCAGCTGAGCCTGGCGGCCGTGCAGGACAGCCAGGCCCTGGCCGGGCGCGGCATCGCCGGCACGCTGGAAGGTCGCCAACTGGCCCTGGGCAACCGCCGCCTGCTGGAGGAAAAGGGCCTGGCCATGGGCAACCTGGCCGAGTCCGCCCGCGCCTGGGAAGCCGAAGGCAGGACCCTGTCCTGGCTGCTGGAATTGGCGCCGCAACCCCGGGTACTCGGCCTGTTCGCCTTCGGCGACACCCTGAAACCCGGTGCCGCCGAGGCGATCCAGGCCCTGCGCGCGCGGCATATCCGCAGTCAGTTGATCACCGGCGACAACCGCGGCAGCGCCCAGGCGGTGGCCGATGCCCTGGGCCTGGATGCCGTGCAGGCCGAGGTGCTGCCCGCCGACAAGGCCGCCCTGATCGGCGAACTGAAGAAGAACGGCGTGGTGGCCATGGTCGGCGATGGCATCAACGACGCGCCGGCCCTGGCCGCCGCCGATGTCGGCATCGCCATGGGCGGCGGCACCGATGCGGCCATGCATGCCGCCGGCATCACCCTGATGCGCGGCGATCCGCGCCTGGTGCCCGCGGCCCTGGATATCGCCCGACGCACCTACGGCAAGATCCGCCAGAACCTGTTCTGGGCCTTCGTCTATAACCTGATCGGCATTCCGCTGGCCGCCTTCGGCCTGCTCAACCCGGTGCTCGCCGGTGCCGCCATGGCCCTGTCCAGCGTCTGCGTGGTGAGCAATGCCCTGTTGCTGAAAAGGTGGAAACCCAGTGAATAAGCGCTTTCCCAACCGAGCGAGGGAAAAGACATGAACATCGGCCAAGCAGCCAAGCACAGCGGCCTGACGGCGAAGATGATCCGCTATTACGAAAGCATCGGCCTGTTCGCGGCTGCCCGGCGCAGCGACAGCGGCTACCGTCGCTACGCGGCCGAGGACCTACACCGCCTGGCCTTTATCAAACGCGCCCGGGACCTGGGATTCTCCCTGGAGGAAGTCGGCCAATTGCTGGCCCTCTGGCAGGACCGGCAACGGGCCAGCGCCGACGTCAAGGCCCTGGCCGCGGCCCACATCGCCGAGTTGAACCGCAAGATCGCGGAACTGACCGGCCTGCGCGACAGCCTGCAGGACCTGGTGGAGCACTGCCAGGGCGACGACCGCCCGGATTGCCCGATCCTCAAGGACCTGGCGGCCGGCAGCTGCTGCCCCTGAAAACCGAAACGCTTTGTAGCCCCTGCAAAAATGGGATCTTCGCGGTCATCGATCGCCTACAAAAGAAAAAAGGCCCTCAGGCCTTTTTCTTCACGCGGGAATTACTGCATCCAGGGCGGCGGTGGCGGCTCTTCGGACTTCTTGGTCGGTGCTTCGGCTTCGGCACGTCCCACCTGGCGGCGTTCGTCGTCCAGGCGCGCGGCCTCGATCTCGCGAATCACCCCGTCGACATCGGCCAACACGTCCGGCTCATCGAACTCGCCGGTCAGGACACTGGCCGGGTGCAGCATGCCGGCCTCGTACAGGGCCCACATTTCCTTGGCGTACTTGGTGGTCCGCAGCTCCGGGGCGAAACGCCCGAAGTAGGAGGCCATGTTGCCGACATCCCGCTCCAGCATGCTGAAGGCGTGGTTGTTGCCGGCGGCATCCACCGCCTGTGGCAGGTCGATGATCACCGGGCCGTCCGGGCAGAGCAGCACGTTGAACTCGGAGAGGTCGCCATGCACCAGGCCGGTGCAGAGCATCAGCACGATCTGCTGGATCAGGAAGGCGTGGTATTCCCGCGCCTGGTCCGGCTCCATGGTCACGTCGTTCAGGCGCGGGGCGGCATCGCCGTGGGCATCGGTCACCAGCTCCATCAGCAGCACGCCGTC
>DATDTH010000148.1:0-7615 GCA_035290985.1 Pseudomonas sp.
CCCAGCTACGATGCGCGCTCCACGGCCCTGTCCTTCGGCAGCCGGCAGATCTACGAGCGCCTCGGCCTCTGGTCGCGTCTCGAACCACGGGCGCAAGCCATCCGCACCATCCACGTATCCGACCGCGGCCGTTTCGCCGCCACGCGCCTGAGCGCCGAGGAAGAGGGCGTGCCGGCCCTGGGCTATGTGGCAGAGAATGCCTGGATCGGCCACTGCCTGTGGCAGGCGCTGGATCCGGAGGTGGTCAGCTGGCGCTGTCCGGCCGAAGTCAGTCGTCTGGACGCCCTGGGCGATGGCTACCGGCTGGTCCTGGGTGACGGCTCGTCGCTGGACTGCGACCTGGCCGTGCTGGCCGATGGTGGCCGCTCCGGTCTGCGCGAGCAGTTGGGCATAGGCGTAACCCAGGTGCCCTACCGGCAGAGCGCACTGATCGCCAACCTGACCCCGGACCTGGCCCATGGTGGCGAGGCGTTCGAACGCTTCACCGACGAAGGCCCCCTGGCCCTGTTGCCCCTGGCGGACCAGCGCTGCGCTCTGGTCTGGACCCGGCCGTGTGCCGATGCCGAGCGTCTGGCCGGCCTGAGCGACGGCGACTTCCTCGCCGAGTTGCAGCAGGCCTTCGGTTACCGCCTGGGCGCCTTGCGCCAGGTGGGCACGCGTCATCTCTACCCGTTGGCCCTGATAGAAGCCCAGGAGCAGGTGCGCCCGCACCTGGTGGTGCTGGGCAATGCCGCCCACAGCCTGCATCCGATCGCCGGCCAGGGCTACAACCTGTCCCTGCGCGATGCCCAGGCCCTGGCCGAGACGCTGCTGCAGAGCCCGGCGTTGCCGGGGGATTTCGCCACCCTGCAGCGCTACTGCGCGCGACAGCGCCAGGACCAGCAACTGACGGTGGGCTTTTCCGACCAGGTGATGCGTCTGTTCGGCCGCACCGATCCGCTGCTCGCCGCCGGTCGCAACCTGGGCCTGCTCGGGCTCGACCTGCTACCGCCGGCCAAACGCTGGTTCGCCCGCCAGGCCATGGGCCTGGGCACCCGTCCCGATTGAGCGTCCTGCCATGACTGGGCGCCGGGCCTATGCCCAGGCGGCTTGAGGCTGCTTCAACCCCTTTACCTGCTGTAAGGACATGGATATGCGAGCGGATCTGATCATAGTTGGGGCTGGGATGGTCGGTAGCGCCCTGGCCTTGGCCCTGCAGGGCAGCGGGCTGGAGGTGCTGCTGCTCGATGGCAGCCCGCTGAGCGTCAAGCCCTTTGCCAGTGACGGGTCGTTCGAACCGCGGGTCAGTGCCCTGTCGGGCGCCAGCCAGCGCATCCTCGAGCGCCTGGGCGCCTGGCCGGGCATCGCGCGGCGGCGTTGCAGCCCCTATGTGCAGATGCAGGTCTGGGACGGCTCGGGCACCGGCCAGGTGCAGTTCTCCGCCGCCAGCGTGCACGCCGAGGTGCTCGGCCATATAGTCGAGAACCGGGTGGTCCAGGACGCGCTGCTCGAGCGGCTGCACGACTGCGACCTGGGCCTGCTGCCCAATGCCCGCCTGGAGCAGTTGCGCCATTCCGGGGACGACTGGCTGCTGACCCTGAGCGATGGCCGCGAATTGCGCGCGCCCCTGGTGATAGCCGCCGACGGCGCCAACTCGGCGGTGCGGCGCCTGGCCGGTTGCGCCACCCGTGAATGGGATTATTTGCACCATGCCATAGTCACCAGCGTGCGCTGCAGCGAGCCCCATGGGCAGACGGCCCGGCAGCGCTTCACCGACGACGGCCCCCTGGCCTTCCTGCCGCTGGACAGAGCCGGTGACAACGCCGAGCACTGGTGCTCGATCGTCTGGTCGACCACCCCGGTCGAGGCCGAACGGCTGATGGCCCTGGACGACGCGGCGTTCTGCCGGGCCCTGGGCAAGGCCTTCGAATGGCGCCTGGGCGAGGTGCTGCACAGCGATGCGCGCCTATGCATTCCGCTGCGCCAGCGCCATGCCAAGCGCTATGTGGAGAAAGGCCTGGCGCTGATCGGCGATGCGGCCCACACCATCCACCCCTTGGCGGGCCAGGGGGTCAACCTCGGTTTCCTCGATGCCGCGGTGCTGGCGGAGGTGCTGCTGCATGCCGCCGGACGCGGTGAGAACCTGGCCGACCTGCGGGTCCTGAGCCGCTACGAGCGCCGGCGCATGCCGCACAACCTGGCGATGATGGCGGCCATGGAGGGTTTCGAGCGCCTGTTTCAGGCCGACCCCTTGCCGCTGCGCTGGCTGCGCAACTCCGGCCTGAACTGGGTCGATGGCCTGCCCGAGGCCAAGGCCCTGTTCGTCCGCCAGGCCTTGGGACTGTCTGGGGACCTGCCGACGCTAGCGCGGCCATAGGGGCGTTGTGTCGCAGGCGCCTGGCCGGAGATAGGTTGAGAAACTAAATGGTATTCACTACTATTTGTTTCTCTGTTGTATTCCTACGAGGCAAGCTCCCATGCAGGCAAGCAAGCGTCTTCTCTCCACCCTGGTTCTCACCACCCTGGCCGGGGCCGTTCAGGCCGCCGATGAAGTGGTGGTCTACACCGCGCGGATCGACGAATTGATCAAGCCGGTGTTCGATGCCTACACCGCGAAGACCGGTGTTGCGGTGAAGTTCATCACCGATAAGGAAGCGCCGTTGCTGGCTCGCCTGCAGGCCGAGGGGGAGAACACCCCGGCCGATCTGTTGATCACGGTGGATGCTGGCAACCTCTGGCAAGCCGAGCAGCAAGGGGTGCTCAAGCCGCTGAATTCGAGCGTGATCGAGGCCAATATCCCGGCCCAGTACCGCTCCTCCACGGACAGCTGGACCGGCCTGTCGCTGCGTGCGCGGACCATCGTCTACTCCACCGAACGGGTCAAACCCCAGGAGCTGAGCACCTACGAGGCGCTGGCCGGCAAGAACTGGGAAGGTCGCCTGTGCTTGCGCAGCAGCAAGAAGGTCTATAACCAGTCGTTGACCGCCACCCTGATCGAAACCCATGGCGTGGACAAGACGGAGGTCATCGTCAAGGGCTGGGTGAACAACCTGGCCACCGACGTGTTCGCCGACGACACCGCCCTGATCCAGGCCGTCGATGCCGGCCAATGCGATGTGGGCCTGGTCAACACCTACTACTTCGGTCGGTTGCACAAGCAGGTGCCGAACCTGAAGGCCAAGCTGTTCTGGCCCAACCAGGCGGACCGTGGCGTGCACGTCAACCTGTCCGGTGCCGGCGTGACCAAGCATGCACCGCACCCGGAAGCCGCCCAGAAGCTGCTGGAATGGATGACCAGTGCCGAGGCCCAGGGCCTGTTCGCCGGCCTCAATCAGGAGTTCCCGGCCAACCCGAGCGTGGCACCCTCCGCCGAAGTGGCGGCCTGGGGCAGCTTCAAGGCCGACAGCATTCCGGTGGAAGTGGCCGGCAAGCGCCAGGCCGAAGCGATCAAGCTGATGGATCGCATGGGCTGGAACTGATTCTCCAGCGCCGATGCAGCACGCCAAACGCCCCGCCTTGTGCGGGGCGTTTGCGTCAGGGCCGTTGCTGGCGCAGGTTGTGCTTGAGCAGGTCGCTGACCGCGGCGGTCATCACGGCCGTTGAAACGCCGAACATCAGGATGCCGTTGGCCGCTTCCAGGGCGCTGAGCAGGCGCCAGCCCTCGGACAGCACCAGATCGCCATAGCCGAGGGTGGCGAAGGTCACCCCGGAAAAATACAGCGCGTCGACGAACCGGTCGAACTCACCGAGTAGCAGGAAGAGGCCGGCCCACAGCGCCATCTGCAGGCAATTGCCAAGCATCAGCAACAGCATCACCGCCGACAGCAGCAGGATATCCGGCAGCATGGCCGGGGAGGCCTGGGTGTAGGGGCGAAAGCGCAGGTAGGTGCGCAGGCAACAGGTGATGAACAGCGCTTGCAGCACCAGGCAGAGCAGGATGACCGGCAGGCCGGTGAGCAGGTTGATCAGCATGGGCGGGGCTCAGTTGGATGGCTGGTCGGCCGCGCTCTCGCTGGCCTCGGACGGGTCGTTGACCCACTGCCAGAACAGCTGATAGCTCACGGCCAACATCACCGGGCCGATAAACAGGCCGATAATGCCGCTGGTGACCATGCCGCCGAGGGCGCCGATCAGGATCACCGGCATCGGCACCGACACGCCACGGGCCAGCAGCAGCGGCTTGAGCACATTGTCGGCCAGGCCGGCGACCACGCTGTAGATGGCGAAGACGATGGTTGCCGCGCTGGCGCCTTCGGTGGCGAAGACGAAAACGATCACCGGAACCGTGATCAGGGTGGCGGGCAGCTGCATGATGCCCAGCAGCAGCACCGCCAGAGCCAGCAAGCCGGCACCGGGGATGTCCATGACGACGAAGCCTCCCCCTACCAGGAGCATCTGGATAAAGGCGATGCCGACCACGCCCTGGGCCACGGCACGGATGGTGGCGGTGCAGAGCTCGGCGATCTGTGGGCCTTTGCTCGGATTGGCAACGCGCGAGGCGATCCGTTGGGCGCTGCGGCTGCCGCTGTCACCATAGGCCATGAAGATGCCGGCGATGATCAGGGCGATGATGAACATCAGAAAGCCGATGCCGATCCCGGCCAGCTTACCCAGTACCGCCAGGCCCAGAGTCTTGAGTTGCGGCGCCGCTTGCTGCAGCAGACCGGTGAGGTCGGTGGCGGCCTGCAGCCAGAAGCCATGCAGGCTCTGGCCCATCAGCGGCCAGCTGGCCACCGAGTCGAACGGCGGTGGGATGTGGAAGTTACCGCTTTTCACCAGGGCGATGCTCTGCTCGATGGAGTGGGCCAGCGAGTCGCCCAGCAGGTAGGCAGGGATCAGCAGTAGGCTGATGGCGATCAGCACCAGCAGGCTGGCGGCGCGGGCATCGCTATGGCCGAGCATGCCCTTGAGCCTGCCGTGCAGCGGGTAGAGGGTGATGGCTAAAATCACCGACCAGAGCATCAGGTCGAGGAACGGACGGAAGATCTGATAGGAGGCGATGGCCAGAATGGCGATCAGGCCGGCGCGTATCAGCACGTCCAGCAGGCCGCTGGATAGGGCTTTCTCGGATTGGCGAGTAGGCAGCATCGGGTGGCTCCTTGCAGGCGACGTTATCGACACGGCAGATGGGCGGCCGAGCACTCCTGTGCCGCAGACATCGATGGTAGTCCAAGGCGGTTGCCGCTGCCGCGCATTGCCGCGCGAGTGCGACGCGGGATCATTGGCCGTGGGCCACGGCCCGCCGGCCACGGTTATACTGCGTCGCCGCGCGCGCTTGGCGCGGCATATTTTTTCGAGGAGATTGCGTGGCCCATCGTGCTCAGCGTCGCTGGTATCCCATCGTTTTCGCCATTGCCGCGCTGGTGCTGCTGCCGCTGAGCGTGCTGCTGCTCAGTTGGCAACAGGTGGATGGCGAGATCTGGGCGCACCTGTGGGCCACGCAAATGCCGCGCCTGCTGGGCAATACCTTGCTGCTGGTGACCGGCGTGGGGATAGGCGTGACGCTGCTGGGTGTTAGCCTGGCCTGGCTCACCAGCCTCTGCGAGTTTCCCGGGCGGCGCTGGCTGGATTGGGCGCTGATGCTGCCCTTCGCGATTCCGGCCTATGTGCTGGCCTTCGTCTTCGTCGGCCTGCTGGACTTCGCCGGTCCGCTGCAGACCCTGCTGCGCGACTGGTTCGGCGCCGGCCTGCGCCTGCCGCGGGTGCGCTCCAGCGGGGGGGTGATCCTGGTGCTGGTGCTGGTGTTCTACCCCTATGTCTACCTGCTGGCACGCGGCGCCTTCCTGGCCCAGGGCAAGGGGCTGATGGAGGCCGCGCGGGTGCTCGGCCAGTCGCCGTGGCAGGCGTTCTGGCGGGTCGCCCTGCCCATGGCGCGACCGGCCATAGGGGCCGGCCTGGCCCTGGCGCTGATGGAGACCCTGGCCGACTTCGGCGCGGTCTCGGTGTTCAATTTCGACACCTTCACCACGGCTATCTACAAGACCTGGTACGGCTTCTACAGCCTGTCTAGCGCGACCCAGTTGGCCAGCCTGCTGCTGCTGGCGGTGATGCTGGTGCTCTATGGCGAGCGGCGCGCCCGCGGCGCGACGCGCCCGAGCGGTGAACGGCCGCGGGGCACGGCCCTGTATCGGCTGCGCGGGGTGAAGGCCTGGGCGGCCAGTGCCTGGTGCGGCCTGGTCCTGCTCTGTGCCTTCGTGATCCCGGTCCTGCAGTTGCTGGTCTGGTTCTGGCAACGTGGTCGCTTCGACCTGGATGAGCGCTACGCCGGGTTGATCCTGCACACCCTGTACCTGGGCGCGCTGGCGGCCCTGCTCACGGTCGGCGTCGCCCTGCTGCTGGCCTTCGCCCGGCGCCAGACGCCGACCCGACTGATCCGTTCGGCGGTGAGCCTGGCGAACCTGGGGTATGCCCTGCCGGGGTCGGTGCTGGCGGTGGCCATGATGCTGGCCTTCAGTTACCTCGACCGGACCCTGGTAATACCGTTGTCGAGCTGGTTCGGCGGGGCGGGCAAGCCGCTGTTGCTGGGCAGCCTGCTGGCCTTGCTGCTGGCCTACCTGATCCGCTTTATCGCCGTGGCCTACGGTCCGCTGGAAAGCAGCCTGGCGCGGATTCGGCCGTCACTGCCGGAGGCCGCGCGCAGCCTGGGCATCGCCGGTCCGCCCCTGTTTTTGCGGGTCTATCTGCCGCTGCTGGTGCCCGGGGTGCTGAGTGCCGCGTTGCTGGTGTTCGTCGATGTGCTCAAGGAGATGCCGGCGACCCTGCTGATGCGCCCCTTCGGCTGGGACACCCTGTCGGTGCGGGTGTTCGAGATGACTAGCGAGGGCGAATGGGCCCGCGCCGCGCTGCCGGCCCTGACCCTGGTGCTGGTCGGCTTGCTGCCGGTCATAGTACTGATCCGCCGCTCGGCCCGGCGGATCGGCTAATAACTACCTGCGTTGCCCCTCTTAAGGAAAAATACGGGCGGCGTTAAAAACAGGCTCGGGTGCCTCGCCTCGATTTTTAAACGGCCCGCTAGGGGATTCTCCTGGGATGACCTGCCCCGGCCTTGCGGCTACAATGCGCGCCATTCGCTGTGGCCGGTCATGCAGATCCCGCCCGCAGCTTCGCCACGCCCGGATGGAGAAACCCATGGGACAGCGTACGCCCCTCTATGACCAGCACTGCGCACTGGGTGCCAAACTGGTCGACTTCGGCGGCTGGGATATGCCGCTGCACTATGGCTCCCAGGTCGAGGAGCACCACCAGGTCCGCCGCGACTGCGGGGTCTTCGATGTCTCGCACATGACAGTGGTGGATGTCGCCGGGCCCCAGGCCAAGGCCTACCTGCAGCACCTGCTGGCCAACGACGTCGAGCACCTCAAGGAACTCGGCAAGGCCCTCTACAGCGCCATGCTCAACGAGCAGGGCGGGGTGATCGACGACCTGATCGTCTACCTGACCGAGCCCGGTTATCGGGTGGTGGTCAACGCCGCCACCCGCGACAAGGACCTGGCCTGGATGCAGGCCCGCGCCGCGGGGTTCGCCGTGGAACTTCAGGAGCGCGCGGAGCTGGCCATGCTCGCCATCCAGGGCCCCCAGGCCCGGGCCAGGACCGCCGAACTGGTCAACGGCCCCCGCGCCGAGCTGATCGCGGCCC
>DATDTH010000149.1:0-7194 GCA_035290985.1 Pseudomonas sp.
GGTGTGGCATGATTCGCGACTCACACTGCCTGGTTGCCTTGCATGACTTCAGTGAAAGATGTGGCACGGCTGGCCGGCGTATCCCTGATGACGGTCTCGCGGGCGCTCAATAACCCAGAGAAGCTCACCCCCCAGACCTATGAGCGGGTACGCCGCGCCATCGACGAACTGCAATTCGTGCCCAGCATGTCGGCGCGCAAGATTCGCGGCGACAACCTGCTGAGCCGAACCATTGGCGTGTTCGCGCTGGATACCGCGACCACGCCGTTCGCGGTCGAGTTGCTGCTGTCCATCGAACAGACCGCACAGCAGGCCGGCTGGAACGTTTTCGTGCTCAATCTGCTCAGCGACCCGCCTAGCGAGCAGAGCATCGACCTGATGCTCTCGCACCGCCCCGATGGCCTGATCTTCACGGCCATGGGGCTGCGCCGGGTGAGCATTCCCGAACGGTTGAAAAGCAAACCCCTGATCCTGGCCAACTGCTTGGCCGAGGACAGCAATCTGGTCAGCTACGTGCCGGATGACGAGGCGGGGCAATACCGCGCCGTGCGGTACGCCCTGAGCCAGGGGTACCGACGCCCCCTGTGCATCAACCTGCCGAGCCAGAGCCTGGCCTGGGAACTGCGCCAGAAAGGTATGCAACGGGTCTTCGAGGAGTTCGGGCTGGCGCCGGGAGAACTGCTGCAGCACGACCTTTCGAGCCATGACGCCTATGGTGAGACGCCGACGATCCTCGATCGGTATATCGTCGAGGGCCGTGCGCAATTCGACATCCTTATCTGCGGCAACGACCGCATCGCCTTCTGTGCCTACCAGGTGCTGCTTGCACGCGGCCTGAAGATCCCCGGTGACGTCGCCGTACTCGGCTACGACAACATGATCGGCATCGCCGAGCTGTTCCTGCCTCCGCTGACCACGGTACAGCTGCCCTACTACGAAATCGGCCAGCGCGCCGCGCGTCATCTGATCGAGACCCTCGAGGTAACCGGGACTCAGCGGGTGGATTGTCCGCTGGTTATCCGGGCATCGCTTTGATAGAGATCTGAGCGGGCATTTGCAGGCAGCCTCACGACGGCGCTCGATTGCACTATTGCTGACGCCTGCACAGCGGGCATAAGCGCACAGTGCCAGGGGGCGGCTGTGCGCCGAGCTGGCCAAGGCGGGTACGCCGATCGGCCCTTATGACCAGATGATCGCCGGACATGCCCGTTCCCAGGGTCTGATTTTGGGAACCAACAATCGACGCGAGTACGACCGGGTGCCGGGCCTGCGCATTCAGGACTGGGTAACCCCCAATCTGTAACCGAGCTGCCTTACCTATCAGGTAGCTGCAGGTTCACAGAGTCAATGTCTGCCGCCGACCCTGGGCGCGGCGATGCGGCTCGTGGCTAACACCGCCCGCCAACGGTTGGCGTTTACTTGCTGATATGATGGAAAGTACCGTCCCAATCGGCAGGCAATTGCTGCTCGCGCAGCTCGCGGATACGCTCCAGGTAGATGCGATACAGCTTGGTCTGAGGATGGACGCTGCGCAGCTGTTGCAAGCCTTGCTCGGCCAACTCCCAGCGGCGCGTGCGGTAGTGCTGCAAGGCGTCGTCGTATTGCTCGAGTTCTTCTCGCTGCGCGGCGCTCAACTCGGCAATAAGACCCAGCGGTTCGAAAGCCTCGACAGGTTCGTTCTTGCCTTTCACCAGCACGCGGTCGACGAAACGAAAGGCGATATCCGCGTTGGCGGAGACAGTGTTCGCTCCGACCAGGACATGCACACCGTAGAACTTGGTCAGGCTCTCCAGCCGCGAACCGAGGTTCACCGCATCGCCGAGCACCGTATAGGCCTTGCGGTATTGCGAGCCCATGTCACCGACATTCATAAAGCCGGTATTGAGGCCAATGCCGATGACGATCTCCGGCATATTCCGGGCGTGCAGCTCGCCGCGTAGGCGCTCGGTGACGGCAATCATTTCCAGCGCTGCCAATACGGCATTGCGGCGGTGGTCCGGGTCAATCAACGGCGCGCCCCAGAAGGCCATGACCATGTCACCGACATATTTGTCGATGGTGCCGCCGTGGCGAAAGATCACTTCGGTGATGGGCGTGAAATAGTAGTTCAGCAGGGTCTTCAGGTCGGCCGCGCTGAGGTTTTCCGAGATGCTGGTGAAGCTGCGGATGTCGGAGAACAGCACGGTCATTTCCCGGCTCTGGCCATCCATCGAATAGCTTTGCGGCGAGGTGAGCATCTGTTGAATATGGCCCGACGGCACGTATTGCCCGAACATGCTGGTAATCGCCTGACGCGCACGGCTTTCTCGGACGAAACCCTCGAACATGAACCAGCCGGCCAACGCCAGCACCAACAGATAGGTGCCGGCCAGGGGCAAGTCCAGGCCGTTGCGCATCCACAGAAACAGATTCAGCCCGGTCCAACCCGCCAATGCACCGAAACTCAGGCCCGCTTGTAGCCAGGGAGAACGCCGCGGCATCAGCACAATCAGCAGCAGCCCGGTGAGCAACAATTGGCAGAAGGTGACGCCGGGCTCCCAGGCCGGACGATAGGGGAAGCGGCTGGCGAGCAGACCATGGAGCACATTGGCATGCACCTCGACGCCGGGAAACGCCGTGGCTAGAGGCGTGTTGACCAGATCGAAGAGGCCGATGGCGGAGCCGCCGACCAGCACTATGGCGCCGTCCAGGCCGAGCTGTTCGGGCGGCTCACTGAAGATGCGCCAGGCCGGCAGGTAACGCACGGGCGCGGGCTGGCCATGATAAGGCACCAGTACCCGGCCCAGACCGTCGGTGTAGATCGGCTTGTCGCTGAGCTGCACGGCAGACACTGCCAACACCTCGCCAATAGCGGCGAGACGCACGTCCAGCTCCTCCACCAGCATGAAACTCATGGCAGCGGCCAATGCCAGGGATGGATAGACCTGGCCTTTATGGGCCATCAACAGCGGCGTGCGACGGATCACGCCATCGGCATCGGCAAAGGTGGTGACGAAACCACCCCTGTCGGCGCCGTTGGCGATCAACGGGATATTGGCGGTAAAACCGGCTTGGTTGAGCATCACCGAAGCGCCCTGGCCACCTGTGGGATCGGCCAACGAGGCGACCGAGGGCGGCAGCTGGCCGCTGCGGTTCTCGGCACTGTCCTGGAAAAAGAATCCCAGTACCGTATCCGTACCTTGTAAGGCTTGGGCAAAACGTCGGTCCGGGTTCCACTGCTCGGACAGTGCCTCGATCTGCGGCACTGCCGGATCGTTAGCGGGTTGCTGCTTCAGCCAGGCGATAAAGGCCGACTCCTCCGGTTCGGCGAACACCACATCGAAGGCGATCACCACGGCGCCCGCTTGCGTCAGTCGTTCGGTGAGCAGCGCCAGCTTATAGCGGCTCCACGGCCAACGTCCCTCACGCGTCAGCGACTGCTCGTCGATATCGGCGATGACTATGGGTGTGGTCTGCGGTAGCCGCTCGTAGTGGGCACTGAGCCACATGCGCCAGTCGTACCAGATGAAGTCCAGGCGATTGAGCAGACTGCGATCGGCCACCTGCGACGATAATTGCAAGGCGATTACCAATCCCAGCAATAGCGCACCGATCAGGCGCAGCCACTGCCTGCGCAGTAGCGACGCTGGCGCTATGAACGATGACGGCAAAGGCTAACCCCACGCGATGAACACATTATGAGTGATGGCAATAGTGGTAATTGCCAACCTGACTCCTAGACTGGCAGAACAGCGTTTTCGACCTGCCAGGAGTTCCAGCGGCCAGTGATCAATGCATTCGCTTTCTTATCCTGGATTAGGCCGTGGACTATCAGGCTGCTGGCGCTGATCTGCCTGTGGAACCCTCAGCTCAGTGCGCAAACCTCGACTCTGCCCAGTCAGCGTAGTCCACTCGTCCGGCAATTAGCCGAAATGCTGGAACACCAGCGGCACCAGGCGGCGTATGAAATAGCCGTGCAACACCTACGCGAAGAGGAAGGCGACCCGGATTTCGATTTTTATTACGGCCTGGCCGCGCTCGAAACCGGGCGTGCGGAGGAAGCCAGCTTCGTCTTCGAGCGGTTGGTGGCGCTGTATCCGGAGAATGATCGGTTTCGCCTGGAGTACGCCCGCGCGCTTTACCAGATCAAACGCCACGAGGAGGCGGAAACCCAGTTTCGCCTGGTTTTGGAGCACAACCCACCCGCGGCGGTGGCCGGTAATATCGGGCGCTTCCTCGACCATCTGCTGCGTGAGCAGGAGTCGGCGACCAAGCGTTGGGAGGGCTTTGTCGAGATCGGCGGCGGTTATGACAGCAATATCAATAACGCCACCAGCGGCCGGGTGATCGGCCTGTTCGAACTGCCGGACAGCGCCATGGAAACCGACAGTCCCTACCTGTCGGCGCGTACCCTGTTCAAATACCATTGGCCATTTTCCCAGCGCAATCGCGCCTTCGTGCAACTGTTCAGCGAGCATAAGCACAACACCGAGAACAGCGACTTCGATCTGGACACCCTAGGACTGATCTCCGCCTGGGTGCATCAACGCGGCGCCGAGCAATTCCAGGCCGGCCTGCAATACCAGCACACCTGGCTGGACGGCGAGGCCTATCAGCGATCAGCCGGCTTCTTCGGCCAGTGGCGGCACTACTGGGGTACTCAGGTGGCGACTACGCTGTACGCGGGCCTATTCGACAAGCACTCCTTCCAACTCGATGAACTGGACGTGCTGCAACCGATAGTTAGCGCTCAATTGCAGCTACTCGATGGCAGCTTGTTGCATCAGTTTTCCTTCGGAGTGGGTACGGAAAACCCGCGATTATCGAGCGGTCTGCACCTCGCCAAGGACTTCACCTTCGGCGGTTACCAATTGCTCTGGCAGGCTTCCGACGACTGGCAGCCCTATGCCGGGGTGTCAGCCTTCAAGGGCCGCTACAAGGACACGCACCCGGTATTCGGCGAGCGCCGCAAGGACGATGCCTACCAATTTTCCGCCGGTGTGACCCACCGTTTGGCGAAAAAACTGAGCCTCAGCCTGGAGACCAGCTACACCGATAACGACAGCAACCTGGGCTTGTACGAATACAGCCGCTGGCGGGTTGAGGCGCGTTTGCAGCGAACGTTCTAGAAACTAGAGCATTTTCACGAAAAGTCCGTCTACCTACACAAGAAGCCCTATCGCCCTGTGTGCATGCCACATACGTCGAGCCGCCTGACGGACAAAGGTAAGGCGAAAATGCTCTAGGCGAAGCACGGCAATCGACGCCGCGTCCCGGACCCTGCTTAACCCAGAATCGGCCACCCAGGTGGTTTTTCAACAGTCTTCTGTAGACGCTCTGGAAGGAAGTATGAAGAAGTTATCCTGGTCATTCGTCGCACTCTGGTTCGCTCTAACCGTGTATTGGCTACCGGCCCACGCCGCCGAGGAAGCGGCCCGGGTGATTCTTGCCCGCGGTGCCCAGGCGCTCGGCGAGGACGGGGTGGTGCGCCCGCTGGCCCGCCGCGACACAGTTTTAGTCGGCGATACCCTGAGCACTGCCAGCACCGGCATGCTGCAGGTGCGTTTCGTTGACAAGGCCTTGCTGACTCTGCGGGAAAACAGCCATTTCCGTATCGAAACCTATGCCCCGCCGACGGATGGCGGCGGCAATGTATTGATGCACCTGGTCGAAGGCGGCTTTCGCACCATTACCGGCAGTATTGGCAAGGGCTCGCAGGATTCCTACAAGGTCACCACCGGGGCCGCCAGTATCGGCATTCGCGGCACGCATTATGAAGTCGTGCAGGAATCGGCGAACGCCATAGTGGTCGCGGTATGGGACGGCGGCATTCGCCTGAGCAACGACAATGGCGGCCTGGATCTCGGCCCGGATGGGGACTTCAGCTATTCACGGGTCGAAACCGGACAAGCGCCGACCGGCCTGCTTGAACCGCCGGCGGTGTTTCAGCAAGGCCCGGCCGCGACGCAGAATACCCCGCCCCCCAGTAGCGAAGCAGCTGCGCAGGCCGGTTCCGACAGCGACAGCGGCTCGACAACCGAGCAGACCAGCAGCAGCTCGGCAATAGCGCTTGCCCCCCCAACCAGCCTTTCGTCCTTGAATGCCGCTACACCCAGTGCCAGTCCCACGCCGACCACCGAAACCCTGGATTTCAGCGTCACCAACACGCAATTGCAGGACGCAGCGAAATCCATAGCAGAAATAGAAGAAATAGAAGAAACAGTCCCGGTCAGCGACCCTTGGACGACCAAGTCGACCGTCGATCCGCGCCTGTATGTCGCCGAATTCGAGCAGCTCATCGACCCCTCGCGCAACAGGGCGGTGATAGTGATGCAGAACCCGGAGATCAGCCTGGCGACGCTGATTTCTCCCAAGCCCCCAGCACTTTACGATTTCGCCGCCAATGGGCCGGTCAACTTCGAGCTGAAGTACTTTATCAATGATGGCTCTACCTCAACCTCGGCGACCATTGTGAATATCCTGCTCGACAAGCACCACACTAGCTTGAACACCCTGGTCAGCGATATCCAGGAGCACCTCACTGCCGCCGGCGCGCTGGTCGGGGTGCGTGAGTCCGCGCAGAACCCTGGTCGTCTGGAGTTCTATACCGCGGATCCATCGGCCTCGCACCTGCATTTCGAACTGCGCAGTTTCGATGTATCGGCTAGCAGCGCACAGGTGCTGGATGTGACCAATGCCCTGGGAGGATTGGTCGATGGTGCTTTCGCTTCCGGGTTTCGGGAGGGCTACCCCATGCGCGCCGCGGTGGTTTTCGGGCTGGATGGCAAGCCCTCGGCATTCCTGGCGCCGAATAGGGACGCGTCCATGTCCCCGGCTTCGATGCCCTCGCTGGCCTCGCTGGGAGTCGGTCGGCAGGGTGACGCGCAGCTGACCGATTACGTGGCGGCGGTGGGTGGTCGCAGCAACATCACTTGGGGCCGGTGGGACGCCTCGGCGGATAATCCGATCCACATCTATGAGGACATCAACGCGCCCAACACAGTTACCGAATTCGAGGATCACTCCGGTTACTGGCT
Organism: Pseudomonas sp.; assembly: GCA_035290985.1. Lineage (GTDB taxonomy): Bacteria > Pseudomonadota > Gammaproteobacteria > Pseudomonadales > Pseudomonadaceae > Aquipseudomonas. Next base: position 7,017 of record DATDTH010000149.1, read on the forward strand.
GACGGCCGAAACGGCAAGCACGACCTCGCTGTCCGGTACCCAAACCTTTCAGATGGGAGCTGTCCCCTTATTCATGGGCAGTGGTAGCGATGGCGCGGTGCAAGCCATGAGCGGCGCCTTCGCGGTCGATTTCACCACCGGGGCGATCAGCGGCGGCGCGTTGTCCCTGACCACCGCC
>DATDTH010000150.1:0-7762 GCA_035290985.1 Pseudomonas sp.
GATGTATGTGTTTTAACTGAGGGAGGGGGCCTGGCCGGTTTCGAGGCGCGTCGCGTCGATCGGGACCGGGTGGTTCAAGGACAAGGTTTCGCCATCCGCCGGGATCAGCAACCGGTCCTCGACCCCGGCCTGGCGCGCCGCCTCGGCCAGGGCGGTGCGGGTGACCGGGCAATGGCAGAGGGCTTCCAGGTGGTTGGCGACCACGCGGCCATGGACCAGGCGCGTTAACTCGATCACCTCTTCGATGCCCATGATGATTTCGCCGCCGACATCGAAGCAGGCGCCGCCGGCCGGCACGACACTGACCTCGGGCTGGTGCCGCAGGACGAACTGGCGCACGGCCGGCGAGAGGATGGTATCGCCTGCCAGATAGAGGCTGGGCTCGCCGGGCAGCTCGATCAGATAGCCCACCCCGTGCTCCATCAACGCGCCAATCAGCCCTCGACCATGGGTACAGCCCACCGTGCGGATGCTGCCGTTGAGGAAGGGGCTGGGTTGTTCATGGTCGCGCGGCAGCGACTGGACGTTCAAGCCGCGCTTGGCCAGGTAACCGGCATCGTGGGGCGTGCAGATAACCGGGATCTGCTTCTCGCGGAGCCAGTGGATGGCCGGGCGGTCCAGGTGATCGAAATGCCCCTTCTGGCAATGGGTGATCAGGCAGTGCGTGACCGACTCCAGCGCGGGCCCGGCCGATTCGGGCAATTCCACCGTGGGATTGCGCTGCCGCCCCGCGAACATGCGAAAGCTGGGGTGCGCATGTCTGGGCGCCAACATGGGGTCGACCAGGACCCGGTATGGCCCCAGTTCCAACAAAAGGGTGGCACTGCGCAGTTGATGGATATTCATCGCCAAGCCTCTTTCTTATAGGTATGGGCACAGGATGCCGGATTTGCCGTGCTACGAGAATGGCAAGAACCGCCGTAATCAATTCCGATTCGGTCATGGCATCCTGCTCACGCGGTATCGACCGGCGCTTGGCGCACAGCCGCCCTACCGGGCTTTGCGCAGATCCCGGGCGGAGCGCGGTCCCGTAGGGTGCGCTTAGCGCACCGCAGCGCTTCGGCGAAACCCATTGCCCCGGATTGCGCCAAGGCTTGTCTGGTTACGAAAATTGAAATCAATCATCCAGCTCGCTGAGGATGCGATGGGCCAGGCGTACCCGGGCTTCGTTGGGATGATTCTTGTTGGTCAGCAGCACGATGCCGAGCTGCTTTGCCGGCACGAAGGCCACATAGGCGGCAAAGCCATTGGTCGAGCCGGTCTTATTGATCCAGACCGCATCCTGGGGCGGCAGGGGCGGGTTCAGTGCGGTGACCGCGTGGCTCTCGTAAGCCAGCGTGTTGGCGTTGCCTTGCAGCAGCGTCTCCAGCGCCACCGGGTAGCGGTACTGCTCCCAGATCAGGTCCTGGGTCATCGCGCCTAGCTGGAAGTAGCCCCGGCGGGTATCGGCGAGGGCGCGGGCGAGGCTGGGGCCTGTCTCGGTGCGGCCCAGGTGGGCCTCGACGAAGTGGATCAGGTCCTTGGCGCTGGATTTCACGCCGTAGGCCTCGGCGGCCAGTACCCCGGGGTTCAAGCGGACCGGCGCATCCTCCTTGTTGTAGCCCTGGGCGTAACGGGGCAACTTGCTCGCCGGCACCTGGAGATGGCTATCGGTCATCCCCAGTTCGGGGAACAGCCGTTGTTCCAGGGCCGCGTCGAACGGCATGTTCAGGGCCTTGGCCGCGATCATGCCGAGCAGCCCGATACTGGGGTTGGCGTAAGTCCTGTGGCTGCCCGGGGCGTAGGTTGGCTGCCAGGCCTTGAAGTAGTCCAGCAACTGCTCGGTGTTGCCTATGGCCTCTGGCACCTGCAGGGGAAAGCCGCCGGCGGTGTGAGTGCCCAGGTTGATCAGCGTCACCCGGTCGAGGGCGCTGCCGCGAAGTGGCGGCAGATAGCTGCCCGGGCTGTCGCCGAGGGAAAGCCGGCCCTCGGCCTGGGCCTGGGTCGCCAGGGTGACCGTGAAGGTTTTGCTGATCGAGCCGATCTCGAAGAGCGTGTCGCGACTGACCGGCTGGCGCGTTTCCCTGGAGGCTACGCCATAGCTGTAGAAGCGCTGCTTGCCGTTGTCGGTCAGCGCGATGGCCAGGCCGGGAATGCCGTATTGGTCCATGACCTCTTCGGCGGCGCTTTGCACCCGGGCATCGAACGCCGCCCCAGGGGGAGTGGCCATGGCGAGCTGGCCGAAGGCGGTGCTAGCCGCGAGCAGGAAAAGCGTTGCGCAATGCTTGCCGAGTGGGCGCATCCGGATCGTCCTCGGGACTGTTCAATAAGGGGGGCAGAAACTACCACCTCACCACCGGTCGCGCCAAAGGCCGTTCCATCACGGAATGTGTCGCCTATGGGCGGCCTGGGGGCCATGCCGTGCTCGACTCGGTTGTTTTGAGAAGCGGTCCTTCAGGGGCGATTTGCTCGTATGAATACCTTGTATTACATTGTAATCAGTCCTGTGGAGGGCATTTTATGAGCGTCACAACCGTTCGGCTTCAGCCTGAAGTCGAAGAGAATTTGCTGGATATGGCGGAGAAGCTCCAGCGGAGCAAGAGCTGGCTTATCAACCAGGCTCTTAGAGAATATTTCGAGCGCCAGTCCCTCGAACAGAGCCGCTGGCAGGAAACGCTCCAGGCCATGGAGTCGGTTGCCCAAGGCAAGCTCGTGTCGGGTGACGCAGTAAACACCTGGCTGCAAAGCTGGGGCAGTGCCGATGAATTATCGCCACCCAAGACGGGCCAATGAAGCTGGTTTATTCAGAGCAAGCCGTAGCCGATCTGGTACGTCTACGCGCTTTCATCGCTGAGAAAAATCCACAGGCTGCCGCACGTATGGCGTCCGAGCTTATCTCGCGCATTGAACATCTTTGCCTGTTTCCTGCCATGGGGCGACCGGTTGAGCTAGCGCCCGATCCTCAAGCCATCCGTGACGCCATTTTTGGCAAGTACCTAATCCGCTACAGGGCCCATGCCGAAGTGGTCGTGATACTGCGCATATGGCACCACTACGAAGATTATTGATAATTGCTCACCATCCTCCCTACGAAAAGCGCTTCGGCGAAGCCTATAAGTCAGGGTACAACGAGGCTTCGTAGGGTGCGCTCAGCGCACCGAAGCAGAGCTGCGTTCGACGATTAAACCTCACCTTGATACCGCCCCGTTGATGCCCTCTTGCGGTTCGGCGAACAAGGCGAGGCTGTAGCAAGTAGGGTGTACTCGCCGAAGGCAGTACACCATAGGGGGGCCAAAGTGGAATGCAGGTCGCGGCCCAAAGCGGTGGACTTCACGCCGAGCCCACCAGTTGGTGGACTGTCGCTGAACTGCACGCCGAGCGTAGCGACGCCCGGTCCACCCTACTTCGTTGTACAGGGCTTTTGTTCGCCGAGCCGTAAGACGGTATCCACGACAGTCCCTTGGCGAAGCCCGTAGGCTGGCGTAGCGCCGCTGTCCGGCAAAACCGGCGCTGGCGAAACGGCGGCCTCGGCAGCCAAGGTGCCTTAGTTTTTTTCCACCAGGCGCTCTGATTCCAGCGACAGGTGAATCACCGCGGCCCTGCTTGGGAAGTTCGGTGCGTCGTCGTCGGTATTCTCCAGCACCGGAATGTCGATCAGGGTCTGCTCACCGGCCGGGTCGCTGACCAGTTTGGCCTCCAGCTTGTCGATCGAGCGCCAGCTGTCACCGCCGATGCGCATCACGTCCAGCAGCCGGTAATGCGGCACGCCTTCTTCATTCGTTTCGGGGGAAAAGGCCGCGAGGTACTGGCTGTAGTTGTTGCCCATGCCATAGCCCTCGACGGTGAACACCGTCAGGGTGACCTGGCTTTCCTCGCCGGTATCCAGGGTCTGCGTCAGGGTCGCCTCGGCGTAGCCGGCGGCATAACTGTCTTTGAGCAGTGCCACCAGGTGCTCGACCTGTGCCGCCAAGGCTTTTGGAATGGGGGCCGGCTTGGCCGCCTGGGTCAGGGTGCAGGCGAGCAGCAGGCTAGCGGGCAGCAGGTGCAGTTTCATGACGTGGATCCAGGGGGGAGAGGGGGTGGATATTAGCGTCTGATAAGGAAATTACTGACGAGTTATTGGCAGTTTTATGTTGTGGGACACACACCTTCCGCCGTGCTGTGATTGGCAGACTCATGTCGATGCATGCTTTATTGTTGCGTGTTGCGCAACATGCTAGGCTTTCCCAATGATCAAGTCTTTTCAACACAAAGGGCTTCGCAAGTTCTTCGAGACGGGTAGCACGGCAGGCGTGCAGGCGGATCATGCCAAGCGTTTGCGGATGCAGCTGGCTGCATTGGATACGGCCCAGTCTATCGACGATATGGACATCCCGGGCTTGCGCTTGCATCCGCTCAAGGGTGAATTGCGTGGACGCTGGTCAATCACGGTGAGCGGCAACTGGCGGCTGACGTTCGAGTTTCGCGACGCAAACGCTTACGTCCTGAACTATGAGGATTACCACTGATGAGCATGCATAACCCCCCGCACCCTGGTGAGTTCATCACCGATATTTACCTTGAGCCTAACAACATCAGCGGTCGTGAGCTGGCGGTTAATCTCGGGGTCGCACCATCGACCCTGAGCCGTGTCCTGAAAGGTTCCAGCCGTGTAACGCCTGAAATGGCCCTGCGTCTGTCGGTCGCTCTCGGCCGTTCGCCTGAAAGTTGGCTGGCCATGCAAGATGCTTACGACCTATGGCATGCACGCCAGCACTTGGATTTGAGCCGTGTTGGCAAGTTAGCGCTTGCCTAGTAACGCTGCTTTCACGGTCTTCTCTTGAAGGATGGACACCCTAAGGTCGCGGCACAGGGAGAGCCGAGCAATGACGTTCACCCCCCAGGCGTTGATCGATGAGGCCATGCTCAATCCCGTGAATGCGGCGCTTGCGGCCCGGCTGCCAGCCCTCGGCCTGAATCAGTGCCTGCTCACGGCGGGCTGCCTGTTCCAGGCCGTCTGGAACCGCCAGTCAGACCGGCCGGCGTCCTGGGGGGTGAAGGACTACGACGTCTTCTACTTCGATGAGGATCTGTCGTGGGAGGCGGAAGACGCGGTTATCCAGCGGGTGAAACGGCTGACGGACGACCTCGGCGTCATGGTGGAGGTGAAAAATCAGGCGCGGGTGCATCTCTGGTACGCGCAGCGCTTCGGGGCCGCTTACCCGCGGCTCGCCTCCGCCCGCGACGGTGTCGACCGTTACCTGATCGCCTGCACCTGTATCGCGCTCGATCTGGGTAGCGGCGAGCTCTATGCCCCCTTCGGGTTGCAAGAACTGAGCGAAGGCACGCTGCGCATCAACCCCAACAATCCGCAGCCCGGCCTCTTCACGCACAAAGCCAGCAGCTATCAGGCGCGATGGCCTTGGTTAAGGATCGTTGGGGAGTAGCGAGTCGGTGTTGTGGGTGGGTGGCCGTCAGGATTTCGTGTAAGCGGGCATGGGTCGCTACGGCCGGGTTCTTCTCACCGATCAACGTTGAACTCGTCGATTATCACTGAGGAAGACGCGCCATAATCGCCAACGGAATGCGGGCCATTCATCCGGGCGAAATACTTCGCGAAGAACTCCTGGAGCCACTGGGCATTACCCCGACATCGTTAGCGCGTGCCCTGCATGTATCCACGCCTAGGGTTAACGCTATCGTGCTTGAGCGCCGTGGCGTGACGGCCGATATGGCCATCCGCATGGGGCGTTACTTCGCTACGTCCCCACTGTTCTGGATGAACCGGCAAAGCGAGTACGCCCTGTCCACGACCATGGCGGTCAATGGCGAAGCAATAACCCATGAACTCGAGCCGCTGCTGGCTCAGGGTTGAGGGGGCGTGAGTCGTGGCGACTTCCAGGTTTCGAGGCGCTTCGGCGAAACCCAGCATGGCCAGCGCTGGGGTTCGCCAAAAAAACGGCTCTACGCCAGCCTACATTTTTGCGGGAAATGGAGGGGCTGAGGGGCAGAGTCGATTTTCAAATAAATCAGACTCTGAGCCTGAATACTGCAGCGGCAACCGACTGATATGCACGACCGTGTTACCGTCGAACCTCGCTCATTGTGGAGGTCAAGCTAATGGCTTTAAAACACGCTACATCAGGAGAGGTGCTTGAGCTGCTGCCTGCCACGCCTACTGCGGCGCAAATTTCTCAAGCCTTGGTCAGCACGCCGCGCCTGGAGGTGATGCGCTTTGTCATGGAAGCCGGCAAGCAAATACCCGTACACGCCGTGGCCGGCCCACTGACAATTCAGTGCCTGCAGGGCAGTGTTGAGGTTCAGGCTGATGGCGTTTGGCAACCCCTTCAGGAACATCAATTGATGTACGTGGCCGAGGGTGTCGAACACGCATTGCACAGCAAAGTGGAAGCCATTGTGCTGGTAACCCTCGTGCGACTGCCGCACAGCGACTGACACCGCGCGCATCACTGGCGCATGTTTAGCGAACGAGACCCTATGGGGATCATGCGCGAGGGTGCCGGTGAAACCATCGTCATTATTGATCGCAATCAGCTCACTTTTTATGGGGTGCCGCCGCCGAGTGGAAGGCGGCTGCGCCGGATACCCAGCCCCGACCGTTCGAGTTCATTGCGGCCAGCGAGATGCCGGTCAATCCGATCGTCTGGCTGGTGCGCGACTACCTGGAGCAAGGTGCCTTCGCGGTGCTCTATGGGCCCCCCGGCATGGGCAAGTCGTTCTTTGCCCTGGACCTGTCCTGCTGCGTGGCCAGTGGCAAGCCCTTTCACGGGCTCGAGGTGCAGCAAGGCGCGGTGTTCTATATCGCCGGCGAGGGCCATTCCGGGCTGTCGCGCCGGCTGCGGGCCTGGGCGGAGCACAACGGCAAACCGCTCACCGGCAAGCCCATCTTCATTTCCAAGGGGGCGGCCGATCTCGGCCAGTCCTGCGAGGTGGTCCGCGTCAGTATGGCGGTGCAGCGCTTGTCCGAGGTGAGCGGGAAAAGGCCGACGCTGATCGTGATCGATACCCTGGCGCGTAATTTCGGCGGTGACGAGAACAGTGCCACCGATATCGGCCACTTCGTGCGCCAGGTCGATCTGCATTTACGCCATACCTGGGAAGCCACGGTGCTGATCGTCCACCACTGCGGCAAGGATTGCGAGCGAGGGGCGCGTGGCTCCTCGGCGCTCAAGGGGGCGGCCGACGCGGAGTACGAGATGAGCCGCCCGGCGGCGGAGGCCTGCATACGCCTGAAACCGTGCAAGATGAAAGACGCAGGCGAGCCCCCGCCCTTGGCGTTCCGCTTGCACAGCGTAGATATTTTGGACGATGCCGGAGGGGCGCTGACATGCGCGGTGCTGCAGCGCGCCGAACCCGAACCAGTGCTGGATCCGGCCGCCGTCGGGTTGGGCAAGAACCAGCAGACGCTGCTGTTGATCCTGCGGCAGATGCATCAGGAAATTGTCGAGCGCTTGGCGGGGCAGGGCAGGGCGGAGCATGAGGTACTGATCCTGCAGGAGGACTGGCGCCAGCGCTGCCAGGCTGAAGGCGTGGCCCGTAACCGCTTCAAGGATGCCCGCGATGCCTTGGTCCGGCGCGGTGAGGTCAGGCTCGAGTGGCCCCATGTGTACTGTTGAGTAAGCCCGTCCGAAACGTCCGAATTCCCTAGCAGCCTGTCGGGCTTTTCCCGGTGCCGGTAGAATTGCGCATCGCTTCTGGAACCTGACTGCATGAGCCGCTTTCGATCGATAAACCGCGAAATCGACTTTTTACTCCCGCCGTCGGTGCAAGACTGGTTGCCCAA
>DATDTH010000151.1:0-7216 GCA_035290985.1 Pseudomonas sp.
CCATGGTGCTGGCCTCGGTCATCTCCGGCGCTGGCGCTAACAAGGCTATGGATGGTTGGCCTGCTTGCGGCCCGCTGTGCTGCTTCGGCGCGCTGATGTCCGGCGATATCGAACTGCTTGAGTACTCCTATCCGGTACTGATACACCGCTACAGCCTGATGACCGACAGTGGTGGCGCCGGTGAATTCCGCGGTGGCTCTGGTACTCGCCTGGAGCTCGAGCCGCTGAAGCACGCCATGACCGTGGTCAGTTACGGTGAGGGCCGGCAGCTGCCTACCGCCGGTGCGGCAGGGGCGAAGAATGTTCTGCTCGAGCCCAAGCTCGGCCGCTTGATCCATAGACATGTCGACGGTGAGGAAGACCATTACATCCAGAACACTCTGCTGACCGCACAACCAGGTGAGCGCGTAATCAACGTCAACCCGGGCGGTGGTGGCTATGGCGACCCACTACGTCGTCCGCTGGCCACGGTTCTAGCCGATGTGCGCAACGGCTTGGTCTCGATTGACGGCGCGCGCCTTGAATACGGCGTAGTGATTGACGGCAACGGCCAACTCGATGAAGCCGCAACCCACGCACACCGAGCCGCGCACTGAGCACAGCCCCTTTGAGCAATGCAGAGAATTCGAAAATGAGCAAACAACAATATCGCCTGGGCATCGATGCCGGCGGCACCTTCACTGATTTCATCCTCGCCGACCATCAGGGCAACGTGCAGTTGTTCAAGGCGCCGTCCACCCCACATGACGGCACCCTGGCCATACGCAACGGTCTGGCGCAAATCGCCGATGCCCTCGGCCGTACACCAGCCGAGATCATTGCCGACTGCGATCTGTGCATCAACGGGACGACTGTGGCGCTCAACGCACTGATCGAAAAGACCGGGGTCAAGGTGGGCCTGCTGTGTACCGATGGCCATGAAGACAGCCTGGAAATTCGCCTTGGCCACAAAGAAGATGGCCATCGCTATGACGCCACTTATCCACCGGCGCATATGTTAGTGCCGCGCCACCTGCGCCGTCCAATCGGCGGGCGTATTATCAGTGACGGCAGCGAGTTCAGCCCGCTAGACGAGGCGGCGATTCATGCCGCCATCGACTACTTCCGCGAACAACAGGTGCAGGCGGTGGCGATCTCCTTCGTCTGGTCGGTGCGCAACCCTAGTCACGAGCAGCGCGCTATGGCTATGGTGCGTGCGGCTTTACCTGACGTATTTGTCTGCAGCGGCCACGAGGTGTTCCCGCAGATTCGCGAATACACACGCACCTCGACAACCGTGGTCAACGCCTACCTTAGCCCAGTGATGGGTCGTTATATCGAACGCATCGACGCGCTGTTCGAGGAGCTGGGCGCGCAGCAGCCTACCCGCTATTTCCAGTCCAACGGAGGTCTGGCTCCTGGCGTGGTAATGCGTGAGCGGGCGGTCAACGCGATCAACTCCGGTCCGGCATCTGCCCCGCAAGCCGGCTTGTGCGTGGCCCAGCCATTCGGTATCGACAACGTAATCACCGTCGATATGGGTGGTACCTCGTTCGACATCACTCTTAGCAAAGGCGGTCGCACCAACTTCAGCAAAGACAGCGACTTCCTCCGTTACCGTATCGGCGTGCCAATGATTCAGGTGGAATCCCTTGGCGCCGGCGGTGGCTCGATCGCCCACCTTGACGACTTCGGCATGCTCCAGGTCGGTCCACGCAGTGCCGGGGCTAACCCCGGGCCTGTGTGTTATGGAAAGGGTGGGGTCGAGCCGACTGTAACCGATGCTAACCTGGCGCTCGGTTATCTGGCTGATGGTGCACTGCTCGGTGGCAGCATCCGTCTAAATCGACAAGCCGCGATCGATGCGATCCGCAGTAAAATTGCCGAACCGCTGGGTATCAGTGTCGAGCGCGCGGCCGTCGGTATCATTACCCTGGTTAACCTGAGCATGGTTAGTGGTATCCGCCGCGTGTCCATTGAGCGTGGTTATGATCCCCGTGACTTCGCCCTGATCGGTGCCGGTGGTGCAGCGGGCATGCACGTGATGCGACTAGCTGAGGAAATCGGCAGCAAGGTTGTGCTGATTCCCAAGGTGGCTTCGGGGCTGTGCGCCTTCGGCCAGATTCTCTCTGACATCCGCTATGATCAGCTGACTACTTTGCCGATGCGTTTGGATGACGAGTTCGTCGATTTGGAGCAACTAAACCAGGCCCTGCAGCAGTTACGCGAGCGTGGTATGACGAACCTGCGAGACGATGGTTTCGGTGGTGACAATCGTATTGAATGCCAGTACAGCCTGGAGATTCGTTACCTCGGACAGATCCACGAGTGCAGCGTCGAACTGAGCTGCGACCGGCTCGACCGTAGCAGCCTGGCGGCCCTGCGCGAATCCTTCCACCAGCGGCACAAGGCGCTGTTTTCCTTCAGTGAGCCTAACAGCCCGGTCGAACTAGTTAATCTAGAGTGCTCGGTGATCGCGCGGTTACAGCGTCCACCAATGCCTGAACTTGCAACCCCGCTCAAGGCAACGGCCGCGATTCCGGCTGGTCATCGTCCGATGCTGTTCAATGCGCAAGACGATTGGCAGGACACGCCTGTGTACAACGGCGACCGCATAGAAGTAGGGCAGATTATTCAAGGTCCCTGTGTGATTGAGGAAGCGACCACAAACATCGTTGTTCCACCGGGCTGGCGGGTCAGTCTGGATCCCTCGGCCACATATGAACTGACTCCCGGTCATTGACCGTCAGGGATTTTTAACAAAGGATTGTGTAACAACGGCACCGACGGCATTCACCGTTGGTGCCGCCCTCATAATAACTACAAATTGAGGACCTTTCATGACAGATCAATTGTCTACGCGGTATTGGCCTGAGGGAGAAAGGCAATCGCGTTGGGCCGAAGCCATCGGCAATACATATTTTCCATTGTCGTTGGAGTTCAATTCCAGCGCCATTTTCCAAGGCAGCCTGAAAATTTGGAAAACGGGCAGTACGCCGTTGGCGTTATCGCGCCTGCGCTCCAGTCAGCTAGGCTATTCGCGCAGCGAGAGCCAGGTTAGCGAAGATACTGAACCCTGTTACCTTGTAACAGTGCCGCGCCTTACCGAAGTACACTTCGAGCAAGACGGTCGTGAGCTCCATTGTAAGCCAGGTGGGTTCATCTTCGAGCGAGGCGATGCGCCTTATCGTTTTCACTACTCCTGCGACAACGACCTTTGGGTATTCAAGCTGCCTGAGCGCGCGCTACATGGACAGATACGTGGAGCCGAGCGCTACACCCGTTTCTGTTTCGAGGCTCGGCGTGGATTGGGACGAATTTTTGTTGATCAACTGGCGATGTGTGCCGCGCGCTTCGACGAATGCGATGCGGATGCCCGTCATATGCTGCTGGAACAGGTGCTTTCGACGTTGTTAATGGCTCTGCGCCAAGATGAGCGCGTCCTTAATAGTGAGAGTTCGAGTCTAGCTGCCCTGCATTTGCAGCGTATCGAGCACTACATCGACCGAAACTTGTGTTCAGCTGAACTAAACCCGCAGCATATTGCTCAGGCCTGCGGCTTATCGGTTCGCTATTTGCATAAATTATTTTTCAGTACGCCCTACAGTCTCGGTGAATGGATTCGCCTGAAACGATTGGAGGCTGTATATCAACGCCTACGTGATCCCCACTGCCACCTATCAATCGGTGAGCTGGCATATCGTTGGGGGTTCAGTGATCAGGCACAATTTTCCCGGCATTTTCGCCAGCACTTTAGTTGTACTGCCAGTGAAGCCCGAGCCGTTTCGTTAAAGCCGTAGCCGGTTACTTTATTGTCAATGTGCTCTGGGGGATTAGAAGTCACTCGGCGTAGCTCCCCATAAAGGCTCCACGCCTTTTCACCGTTGCGGGAGTACCAGTTATATATCGGCGTCTGATATTCCATACGGGCGCTAACTTGGGTAAGCCTTTGTCGTCTGCATTGGCAAACTCATGCGTAGCTGGTGTTGCTGATCAAGCCAAGCTTATTGTTTTAGGTTCACGCGAGCGGGCTGAGAGCGGCGCAGGCTTCACAAGCGTAAGACGGAACCATGCTAGGTGCAAAGCTATGGTGTTGGGTAGTAATTGCTTCAGGTCTGTCCTGCAAAAAACATGCTGAAATTCCGCAGGCACCCCCTCTAAGGGCGAGACACGGTAACTATCCCATGATTTCAGGGGCGGACTGGGATGCTCTCAGGTTGCTGTTGCGCATGATCCCTTCGATGATCGGTACTGGTGTCATCAGATGAGCCTGCATCATGGCGCTTGCTCGCGTTGCGTCACGGGCAAGGATAGCTTCTACCAGTTCGCTGTGCTCTTGACGTTTCAGGGACAAGGCCTCCTCGGATAGCACCGTGCGCCGCAGCCACAGCTGGCGATAGCGCTCGGCCTGATCGAACAGATAGGCGCGCGCCTGCAGCAGGTGTCTAGACCCACAGCCGGAGGCTATAGCTGTATGGAAGGCCTTGTGTCGGGCATCCCATATTTCCAGCATCTGCTCCTGGGTCTTGACCTCCATTACCTTGGCCAATGTATGCGAATAGGCCAACACCTGGGCCTCCCAGGCGTCATCGCCGCGTTCGATGGCGAGCTTAAGTACCAGCGCTTCGAGATTGGCCCGTGCGTCATAGATGTCCTGCATTTCGCTCAGCGACATAGGAGCGACGCGGTAGCCACGCTGACTGATAGCTACTACCAGATTTTCCGCAATCAGATGCGATAGCGCTTCACGCAGAGGGCCTACGCCTAGGTCGTAGCGCTCCTTAAGCGCAGTCATTCGCAGTTTTTCTCCGGGCTTGAACATGCCCTGAATTATGTCCCGCTTGAGCCACTCATAGCCGCTGACTGCTGAGTTTTGGCGGGGGGCGAGCGTATCCATAAACCATGCTCCTCAACGGGTTTTATCCATCATACGCAACTGCAGAAATATTTACTAAGTGGAGATGCAGTTGCCGAGTGTCGCTATTTTATAAAAGCGTAGACATTTTTATAAAATAGCTATATTTTTAGTCCGGCTGTTCTGGTAAATCTCGGGGCGGCGTACAGACAATTTTTTCGTCAGGACTCTGCCATGAATGCCTTTACCCAGCTCAAAGATCTTGTGATGCCGCTACCGACCGCCGTTAAGGGGTTTTCTCTTTCACCCTCCGCTCAGTCGCCCCGTTTGTTCGAGCTGACCTTCACTAAGGCGACGATAGAGGCTTTCTGTGTAGCAGTGGCCGAGTGGCCGGTGCAGGCGCTGGAATACAAGTCCTTCTTGCGATTTCGCTTCGCCAAAATTCTTGACGATCTCTGCGGTAACAGCCTGCGCCCGGTGCTACTCAACGCCCTAATGGATCGTGCCACCGGAGGGCTGTTAATCAAGCAGGAGGCCCTGAATGATGTGGCACAAGCTGATGATATGGTCAAATTCTCGACTGCTGTGGCCCACCTGCTGGGGCGGTCGAACTTTGATGCGATGAGCGGCCAGTTCTACGCACGCTTCGTGGTCGAGAACGTCGATAATTCGGACAGCTACCTGCGCCAACCTCACCGGGTAATGGAGTTGCACAACGATGGTACTTTCGTCGATCAGATCACCGACTACGTGCTGATGATGAAGATCGATGAGCAGAATATCGAAGGTGGCAACTCGCTGATCCTGCATCTGGACGACTGGGAGGATCGCCATGCTTTCTTCCATCATCCGCTAGCACGGCGCGTCATGCGCTGGACCGCGCCGCCGAGTAAAAGGGTCGATACGGACGTGTTCCATTCGATCTTTGATGTCGACGCCGAAGGGCGGCCGACTATTCGCTATATCGATCAATTTGTTCAGCCCAAAGACTTCGACGAGGGCAACTGGCTGACCGACCTGTCTATCTCCCTGGAGGGCAGTAAACAGAAGCTTTCCGTGCCGGTGCCAGTTGGCTGCTTCCTGCTGATTAATAACCTGTATTGGCTGCATGGCCGCGATCGTTTCACCCCTCACCCTGGGCTGCGCCGTGAACTGATGCGCCAGCGCGGTTACTTCAGTTACCCCAAACTCGGCCATCAGCAAGGCCAATAATTGCCATTAATTGAACAGGGGCTGCGCGGTTTAGCCCTTGTCGTTTGTCCACGGGGCAAAACAGATCGAGTAGAGGTGATAGCGGTGTACGATTTTGTGATCATCGGGGGCGGCATTATCGGCATGTCGACTGCCATGCAATTAATCAAGGCCTACCCAGAGTCGAAAATCTTGTTGCTCGAGAAAGAGTCCGGGCCAGCTAAGCATCAGACGGGGCACAATAGCGGGGTCATCCACGCCGGCGTCTACTACACGCCGGGTAGCTTGAAGGCGAAGTTCTGCCTGGAAGGCAACCGTGCTACCAAATCGTTCTGTAACGAGCACGGCATTATCTACGATGAGTGCGGTAAGTTGCTGGTCGCCACCAATGAGGTGGAAATGCAGCGCATGCGCGCGCTTTGGGAGCGCACTGCAGCCAATGGTCTGGAGCGCGAGTGGCTGTCTGCGGAGCAACTGAAGGAACGCGAACCGAACATCACCGGAATCGGCGGGATCTTCGTGCCCTCCAGTGGTATCGTTAACTATGCCGAGGTCACCGCTGCCATGGCTCGCGAGTTCCAGAGGCACGGTGGCGAGATTCGCTACGACAGCGAAGTCATCGGCCTGGAAGAGCGCGCCACGGAGATGCGGGTTAAAACCCAGCATGAAGAAGTCATTGCACGCTTTTTGGTGACCTGCTCGGGTCTGATGGCCGACCGCATTGTATGTCTACTGGGCTTAGATCCTGGCTTTAGCATTTGCCCGTTCCGTGGCGAATACTATTTGCTGCCTGAGCAGCACAACCGGATCGTCAATCACCTGATCTACCCGATTCCCGATCCCTCCATGCCGTTCCTCGGCGTGCACCTGACGCGAATGATCGACGGCAGTGTGACAGTCGGTCCCAATGCTGTGCTGGCACTCAAGCGTGAGGGCTATCGCAAGCGTGACATATCTTTGTCCGACACGTTCGCAATGCTCACCAATCCGGGCATTCTTAAAGTGCTCAAGGACAATCTGCGGCCCGGCCTGATCGAGATGAAAAACTCGCTGTTCAAGCGTGGTTATCTACAGCAAGTACGCAAGTACTGCCCCAGCTTAACGCTGCAGGATCTCAAGCCTTACCCGGCCGGCGTCCGCGCCCAAGCGGTTTCAGCGGACGGCAAGTTGATCGAGGACTTCCTGTTCCGC
>DATDTH010000152.1:0-2103 GCA_035290985.1 Pseudomonas sp.
AGAATCAGCAGGACTGCGACCTGCAATGCCTGATCTGCCCAGGTCTGCAGGACCCGCAGCAGTATGCCGAAGGGGTGATGAAATCGATGAAGCAGGTGGCCCCGGGCAAGGACAAGTGGTTGTTCCGCTCAGAGGTCGACCTCTCCAACGATTTCGGCATTCCCCAGGACATGCAAGCCGAATATGCCCGGCTGCTGGCCACTTTCGCCGCCAAGGGCATCCGGGTGGCGTTCGCGGTGCAGCCGACCCGCGGACTGATGCACCGCGACAAGGTCTTGCCGGAAAACCGCCATGGCTTCGACTACGCCATCGCTTCGCGCAACCTGGAACGCTTTCTCGGCCAGTTGCGCCGTGGCGGCGCCCTGGTACCGGACATCATGCCCCTGGTGCGCACCCCGCCCGAGGCGGATTTCTTCTTCCGCCGCGACCACCACTGGACACCCTCGGGCTCTCAAGCCACGGCGCAGCTGGTGGCCGCGGAGATCAAGCGCCAGCCCTGGTATGCCGAGCTGACCAAAAAAAGCTACCGCACCGAGCCCGGGGTGATGCTGCCCAAGGACGGCACCATGAACCGCGCCATGACCAAGATCTGCGGCAACAACTATGGCACCCAATATGTACGCGGCTTCCAGACCGTGCCCGCGGGGGATGGCGCCGACGCCCTGTTCGACGACGAGGCGCCGGCCGAAGTGGTGCTGGTGGGCACCAGCAATTCGGCGGCCCGGGACGACGAGATGAAGAACTACAACTTCGAGGGCTACCTGAAGGAATACCTGAGCGTCGACATCCTCAACTTCGCCCTGCCCGGTGCCGGCCAGGAAGGGGCGCTGCTGCAATACCTGCAATCGGACAGCTACAAGCCCGAGGCGCCACCGAAGCTGATCATCTGGGAGTTGCCGGCCAGCTACCATCTGGAGACGCCCCTGCTGTACCGCCAACTGATTCCGGCGATCAATGGCGGCTGTGCCAAATCGCCCCGGGTGCTGGCCGGCAACCGGCTCGAACGCCCCGCACTGGTGACCGGCCAACGCGTCGAACTACTCAGCAACAACGGTCCACAGCGCCAGACGTTGACCGGCCAGCGGGGGTTTCTCGACATCAAGCTGTCGGACAAGAGCCTCAAGGACTTCTACATCATCACCTATTACGACAACGGCGCCCGCGACAAGGCCTGGTTTCGCCGCGAGGCCATCATCGACGGCGGCCAGTTCTACCTCGAACTCAATGCCGCCGCCGAGTTTCGCGACGCCAACCTGATGTCGGTGTTTCTCGAGCCGGTGCAACCCCTGGACAAGCCGATCACCCTGGATGTGAAATTATGTATGTGATACCTGTAACTAAACGCGTCCTGCCTGGCCTGCTGCTCGCCGGGCTGCTGACGCTCAGTCACACCTCCAGCGCCAACGCCGCCATCCAGTCGATCTGGACGCTGTCGGCACGCACAGTCGCGTCCGCCGCGCCCGTCAACTATCAGGGCCTGAAGTGCAGCAAAGCGGTGGCCAAGCCCTTCACCGGCGCCCTGCTGGTGGACAGCAAATACGATCAGCGCGACCCGAGCAAATCCACCCTGGGCAAGGCCCCGTCCAAGGCGTCCGCGCGCATTCATGAAACGGTGACCGAATACAGCAAGATGCTCAGCCTGTTTGCCGACTACTACGCCCAGGCACGAAGCCCGGAACAAGGCGCCATGGCCCTCGCCTGCATGGACCAATGGCTCGAGACCTGGGCCGCGGCGGGTGCCCTGCAGAATCGCGAGGCGACCAAGACCGGGGTCGCGGTGCGTAACTGGGCCTTGGGCGGCATCGCCTCCAGCGTGCTCAGGATGCAGGCACTGAGCGGTAACCGCTTGAAGCTCAGTACCACGCAGAAACAATGGCTGGAGCGCCTGTCCGGCATCGTCATCGCCGAATACGAGCAACGCCTCTCGCCGTCCTTCGGCTACTTCAACAACCACGACTATTGGGCCGCCTGGACCATCGCCTCCACCGGCATGCTGCTCGGCAAGCAGAGCCACCTCGATTGGAGCACCCGGGTGTTCCGTCGCGCCATGCAGCAAGTCACCCCATCGGCCGCCAGCGACTACGCCTACCTGCCGAATGAACT
>DATDTH010000153.1:0-3455 GCA_035290985.1 Pseudomonas sp.
CCATGATAACTTCGCCACGCCCCCAGGCAAGCCCAGCCGGCATCGCCATGAAGTCCCGGTACGCCGTTTATCTATACGTTTCTTGCATTTAAGCGACACTGACCGGCTCCGCCTTCGGTACTGGCTTTTCAAGGCGCAAAGTGCCGCTCTACACTGCACCGGTACAGTTAAAGGGGTAGAAACCGGGCTTGTCCAACCGGTTTTGCAGCTCTGGCCGCACCGACCCACAACAATGAAAAAACACACAAAAACACATATGAGTGGAGTTCTATGAACAAGGCTACTAAGCAGATTTCCAAACTGTTTGCCGCCATGGCCATGGCCGGCGTTGCCAGCTACTCCGTAGCGGCCGACACCATCAAGATCGCCCTGGCCGGCCCGGTTACCGGTGCCGTCGCCCAATATGGCGAGATGCAGTTCGTCGGCGCCAAGATGGCCATCGAGCAGATCAACAAGGCCGGCGGGGTGAACGGTTCCATGCTCGAAGGCGTGGTCTACGACGATGCCTGCGATCCGAAGCAAGCCGTGGCGGTCGCCAACAAGATCGTCAACGACGAAGTGAAATTCGTGGTCGGCCACCTCTGCTCCAGCTCCACCCAGCCCGCCTCCGACATCTACGAAGATGAAGGCATCATCATGGTGACCGCGGCCTCCACCAGCCCGGAAATCACCGCCCGCGGCTACAAACTGGTGTTCCGCACCATCGGCCTGGACAGCCTGCAAGGCCCGACCGCCGGCAACTTCATCGCCGACCACGTCAAGCCCAAGGCCGTTGCCGTCATTCACGACAAGCAGCAGTACGGCGAAGGCATCGCCACCGCGGTCAAGCAGACCCTGGAAAGCAAAGGCACCAAGGTCGTCCTGTTCGAAGGCATCAACGCCGGCGACAAGGACTTTTCCTCGATGCTGGCCAAGCTCAAGCAAGCCGGTGTGGACTTCGTCTACTACGGCGGCTATCACCCGGAACTGGGCCTGCTGCTGCGTCAGTCGGCTGAGAAAGGCCTGAAAGTCCGCTTCATGGGTCCGGAAGGCGTGGGTAACAAGGAAATCTCCGCCATCGCCGGCCCGGCCTCCGAAGGCATGCTGGTGACCCTGCCGAAGTCCTTCGACCAGGATCCGAAGAACCAGGCCCTGGTCGCGGCCTTCAAGGCCAAGAACCAGGACTCCAGCGGTCCGTTCGTGTTCCCGGCCTACGCCGCGGTGCAAGTGATAGCCGAAGGCATCAAGAAAGCCGGCGACACCGACACCACCAAGGTCGCGGCCGCCCTGCGCGCCAATACCTTCTCCACCCCGACCGGCGAACTGGCCTTCGACGAAAAGGGTGACCTGAAGGACTTCAGCTTCGTGGTCTATGAATGGCATGCCGACGGCACCAAGACCGAAGCTAAGTAAGCGCCCTGCCTGAACCCAAAACCCACTGCCTCGGCAGTGGGTTTTGTCTATTTGCGTATTTCGGATGTCCGTAGCGCCACAAGCGCAGCTGTCGCGACGCCCGAGGAGTTAGGTAATGCCTGATCTCTATCACTACCTACAACAGCTGGTTAACGGTCTGACCGTTGGCAGCACCTATGCCCTGATCGCCATCGGCTACACCATGGTTTATGGGATCATCGGCATGATCAACTTCGCCCACGGCGAGGTTTACATGATTGGCTCGTACGTGGCCTTCATCGCGATTGCCGGGCTGACCATGCTCGGCCTGGACAGCCTGCCGCTGCTGATGACCGCCGCCTTTCTCGGCAGCATCGTGGTCACCAGCGCCTACGGCTACAGCATCGAACGGATCGCCTACCGGCCGCTGCGCGGCAGCAACCGGCTGATTCCGCTGATCTCGGCGATCGGCATGTCGATCTTCCTGCAGAACAGCGTGCTGCTGTCCCAGGACTCCAAGGACAAGTCGATCCCCAACCTGATCCCGGGCAACTTCGTGTTCGGCGAGAGCGCCACCAATGAGGTGGTGATTTCCTATATGCAGATCCTGATCTTCGCCGTCACCCTGGTGACCATGCTGGCGCTGACCTGGTTCATCGCCCGCTCGCGCCTGGGCCGGGCCTGCCGTGCCTGCGCCGAAGACATCAAGATGGCCAACCTGCTGGGCATCAACACCAACAACATCATCGCCCTGACCTTCGTCATCGGCGCCGCCCTGGCGGCGGTCGCCGCGGTGCTGCTGAGCATGCAGTACGGCGTGATCAACCCCAACGCCGGCTTCCTGGTGGGCATCAAGGCCTTCACCGCGGCGGTGCTCGGCGGCATCGGCAGCATCCCGGGCGCCATGCTCGGCGGCCTGGTGCTGGGTGTTTCCGAAGCCTTCGGTGCCGACCTGTTCGGCGATCAGTACAAGGACGTGGTGGCCTTCGGGCTGCTGGTGCTGGTGCTGCTGTTCCGCCCGACCGGCATTCTCGGCCGCCCGGAGGTTGAAAAGGTATGAGCAAGTCTCTCAAAACGGCGTTCTTCAGCGCCCTGTTGGTCCTGGCCGTGGCCTACCCGGTGCTCGGCCTCAAGCTGACCACGGTCGGCATCAAGCTGGAAGTACATGGCGCCAGTGCGTCGACCCTGTGGATCATCGCCGGCTGCGCCGTGCTGATGTTCGCCTGGCAATTGCTGCGCAACCGCTTCGGCGCGGCCTGGGCCGCATCGCCCAAGCTGCCGGGCCTGCCGGGCCAGGCCAGCAACTTCCTGACCCTGCCCTCGACCCAGCGCTGGATCATCCTCGGCCTGATCCTGGTCGCCCTGGCCTGGCCGTTCTTCGGCTCCCGCGGCGCGGTGGACATCGCCACCCTGATCCTGATCTACATCATGCTCGGCCTCGGCCTGAACATAGTGGTCGGCCTGGCCGGCCTGCTGGACCTGGGCTATGTAGGCTTCTACGCGGTCGGCGCCTACAGCTATGCCCTGCTGTCGCACTACTACGGCCTGGGCTTCTGGATCTGCCTGCCGATCGCCGGGATGATGGCGGCGTTCTTCGGCTTTATCCTCGGCTTTCCGGTGCTGCGCCTACGCGGTGACTACCTGGCCATCGTGACCCTGGGCTTCGGCGAGATCATCCGCATCCTGCTGCGCAACATGACCGAACTGACCGGCGGCCCCAACGGCATCAGCAATATCGAGAAACCGACCCTGTTCGGCCTGAGCTTCGAGCGCAAGGCGGCCGAAGGCATGCAAACCTTCCATGAATATTTCGGCCTGGCCTACAACTCGATCAACAAGGTGGTGTTCCTCTACCTGATCGCCCTGCTGCTGGTGCTGCTGACCCTGTTCGTGATCAACCGCCTGCTGCGCATGCCGATCGGCCGCGCCTGGGAAGCGCTGCGCGAAGACGAGATCGCCTGCCGCGCCCTGGGCATGAACCCGACCATCATCAAGCTCTCGGCCTTCACCCTCGGCGCCACCTTCGCCGGTTTCGCCGGCAGCTTTTTCGCCGCGCGCCAGGGCCTGGTCACGCCGGAGTCGTT
>DATDTH010000154.1:0-4562 GCA_035290985.1 Pseudomonas sp.
GCGGCCGGCTTGGCCACGGCGGCTTTTTTCGCCGCCGGTTTCGCGGCAGACTTGGCAGCCGGTGCCGCAGCCTTGGTGGCCGATTTGGCAGGCGCAGCGCTGGCCGGTTTGGCCGCGGTTTTCGCCGCGGGCTTGGCGGCCGTAGCCGCTTTGGCGGGAGCTTTCGCCGCGGGCTTGGCAGGGGCTTTGGCAGCCGGCTTGGCGACTGGGGCCGCGGCCTTGACCGACGCCTTGCGCGGGCTGGCCTTTTCCGCGACGGGCTTGGCGGCCGCGGTCGCTTTGGCGACAGGCTTGGCCGCCACCTTGCTGGCAGGTTTTCTCGGGGTTTTGGTCGCGGCGCTCGCCGGCGCCTTGACTGCGCTCTTGGCCTGGCGTGCGTCCAGCGCCTTGCCGACACCCTCCTTGACCTTGTTGACGCCCTGGGCCAGCTTCAGGCTGTCCTGCACATCGCGCTTGAGCTGCAGGATGTAGTCGCGGGTTTCGGTTTGCCGCTCCTTGAGCGCGTCGAGCAGGTCTTCCAGCTCGGCCACCGCGGCCTTGGCCTTGGCCTGTGCCTTGGCCTTGCCTGCCTGGGCGGCTGCCTGCAACTTGCCCCGGGATTTGTGCAGTTTTTCCTGGGCTTTGCCGCGCTGTTTCTCCAGCTTGGCCAGCAACTTTTCAGCCTCGACCTGCGCCTGGGCGCAAGCGCTTTCCAGGTGCTCGAGCAGACTGTGGGACAGTTGCTGCAGCAGGTGCAGCGGGGTACTGACAGCCTTCTTGTTGACCGGCATAACGAGTCTCCTGACGGACATGGGTGTCGCCCATACTAGCCCCCTGACACCCCGCTCGCCAGCGCCCCACACGCCGGCGCCCTCGATCGCTGGCATAATCGCGCAGCCCCCGTCTGGAGAACGCTCATGCCGCGTTGCCTGCTCTTATGTTGTTGCCTGCTCGCCTTCACCGCCTCCACCCAGGCGGCCGAACACCAATCCGACCTGGCCTACAGCCTGGGCGTGCGCCTGGGCGAACGCCTGCGCAACGAGGTTCCCGAATTGGAACTGCAAGCATTGCTCGACGGGTTGGGCCAGGCCTATCGCGGCGAGCCCCTTAAACTGCGGGCCAGCCGCATCGAGCAGGTATTGACCGAACACGAGGCGCGGCTCACCGCACAGCCGGCCGAATCCCAGGGCGCGGGGGCGATGCGCGCCGAGAAACGTTTTCTGGCCAACGAAAAAGCCAAAGCGGGGGTCCGTGAACTGGCGGGAGGGGTGCTGCGCCAGGAGTTGCGCGCGGGCAGCGGCGACAAACCCAAGGCCAACGGCCGGGTGCGGGTGCGCTATGCCGGTCGCCTGGCCGATGGCAGCCTGTTCGATGAGAGTCGCGAACCCCAGTGGTTTCGCCTGGACAGCCTGATCGCGGGCTGGCGCCTGGCGCTGCGAGAGATGCCGAGCGGGGCGAAATGGCGCCTGGTCATTCCCTCGGCTCAGGCCTATGGCGCCGAGGGCGCGGGCGAACTGATCCCGCCTCATGCGCCACTGGTGTTCGAGCTGGAGCTGCTCGAAACCGCCGACTGAGCGCGCGTGAGCGAACCTCGACGGGTCCGCTTTACAGTTCGGCGACCGCTTCCTGCTTGTGCGCGTTGTGCAGCACTTCGATCAGGCAGTCTTCCAGCTCGAAACGCTCATGCAGCAACTGCCCCAGGCGCTTGAGTTCGACCCCCAGGGACACGCTGTCGCGGCTATCGCCCTTGTCGCAGCGATCGTTGAAGGCCAGGGCGACCTCGGTGATGGCTTCGATGCGTGGGTAGATCTGCTTGGCCAGTTCCAGGCCACGCTGGTCACCGAAGGCCTTGGCCTCGCCGGTCAACTGCTCGTACACCTCGAAATGTCCGGCCGACACGTAGTCGAGCAGGATTTCACAGAATCTCTGCAGCTCCGGCGTGCTGGCAACCGGGGTCGGGGATGCGTCATTGAGCACATCGTAGGCCCGCACCAGTTCGTGGCGCTCCTGCAACCAGCGGTCGATCAACTGGTGTACGCCACCCCATCGTTCCTGGGCGTTCTGGCAACTCTCAAGCATGATGACCTCACTTCCCTTATCGATAATGCTGTTATGCGTCCGCTACGAGACGTTTTTTTGTCAGTCGGTGCTTGGTCGGGGGAAGGTACTGCCGAAACGGCAACTTTCCGGCGATACATGCGAGCCAGATTATGCCCGCCCGTCATCCCCATCAAGGCACCCCATGGAAAAATTTCATACGCACGTTTGACCGATGCGCCCCAGGCGGCCGAGCCTCGGCCAACCGTCAGCAGCCCTGCCCGGCGCCAGGCCGCGGCCCCGCGGCCTGTCGATCAGTCGCGGCGCAATAACTGGAACAGCCCCAGTACCAACATGCCGGCGAAGGCCAGCAGGCTCCATTCGGGAACGCTCATGCTCAGGAAGGTCCAATTGACCTCGGCGCAATCGGCGGAACCGTGCAGCACTGTACCGATGATCTGCAACAGGGGCTGACCCGACTCCAGCATGTACTCCAGCCCGGGCATGCAGGCAGGCAACTGGTCCACCGGCATATTCTGCAACCAGACCTGGCGACCGGCAGTCGCCGCGCCCGCCGCGGCCAACAGCAGGGCCAGCACCGCGTAGGCGCGCCGACCGCCCCGGGCCGGGCCATGCAGCGCGGCCAGCAGGCAGACCAGGCCGAAGGCGACGAAGAAGACCCGCTGCACCATGCACAACGGGCAGGGCTCGAGCCCGACTTCGTATTGCAGGTAGAAGCCCGCTCCCATCAGCGCGACGCAGACGAGAAAGCCGAGAAAGAATAACGAACGCGGGCTGGCCAGTGGCATGACGGTTCCGAGAAAAGGAAAGTCCGCTACGGTAGAGGAAAGCACCCGCCGCGATCAAGGCGCGGCAGGTACAGGAGGAAACCTCAGCTGGCCTGTTAGGCCTGAGGAACGGGTTGCGGCAGGCTCGGCAGCCGCTGATTGAGCAACTGCAGCCCTTCCTGGAACAGCTGGTTGCTGCGCGCCAGCTCGCCGAGCTGGGCCAGCAGACGCGCCAGTTCGCCGCAGGTCTCGGCGCTGCGCGCGAAGCTCAGGCTGGCTTCGAAATACTCGCGCGCCTTGCCCCACAGCTGATTGAGCAGGCACAAACGGCCGAGCGTCAACAGCAGCACGGCATCCTGGGGCTGGGCCTTGAGCCAGGCTTCCGCCGTCTGCAGCTGCCGCGCCGGATCGCGGCCGCGCACCAGCCCATAGAGATGCACCAGACGCCCGTCGTAGTGACGCTTGATCGCCGTCCTCAGCACCTCTTCCGCCTGCTCCGGCGCACCCAGGGCGTGCAGTTGCTCGGCATAGGGCTGTACCAGTTCGGCGTCCTGGCGCAGCGCCGCCGGCAGACGCTGCCACTGCTCGGTCAACGGCTGCAGGGCCGTTTCGCCCTGGTTCTGCCCGAGTTGTCCGGCCTGGCGCAGGGACGCCGCCCAGGCGACGCGCTCCAGCCGACCCAACTCGGCCTCGCCCAGCACTCGCTGTTTGCGCAGGTCCGGCAGCAATTGGCAGAATGCCGACCAGTCCCCCAACTGCTCATGCACACGCTGCAGCAGCTTGAGCACCTGGGGGTGACGGGGCTGCAGCTGTTGCAGCCGTTGCAGGCCGGCCAGCGCCTGGGGGTAATCGCCGCGGTCGAACTGCAACTGCGCCTGGGTCAAGCCGATCGCCACCTCGGCCTTGGGCTCGCGCGCGCGCGCCTGTTGCAGCAACTGGTCGCTCGCCTCGTACTCGCCCAGCTCATTGGCCGCCCGAGCGGCGCCGAGGTAATGCACCAGCGGCTGGGCATCGCTCGCCGCGGCCCGGCGCAAATGTCGCAGGGCCGGTGTCCAGTGCCCTTCGGCCAGGTCCAGCAGGCCTTGGCGCGCCGCCAGACGCACACGCCTGCGACTGTTGTACCGCGACCAGGGATTGACCACCCCACCCGAGGCGCCGAGCAGGCGCGCCAGCAGGCGCAGGCCATGGACCAGCAGCCAGAGCAGGGCCACCAGGCCCAAGGTCGCCCACAGGCTGGATTCGTAGCGAAAGCCCTTGTAGGCGATCAGCACGTAACCGGCCTGCTAGGCGATCGCCAGGCCGAGCACGGCCGCGGCCGCGATCACCGCCAGAAAGATCAGGAAGAGCCGGATCATGGCCGCGGGTCCTCGAGCTCGGGGGCCGGCTCCAGCAGGTCCGCGGCCGCGGGTGCCGCGACCGGCAGCTGACGCCGCTGCAGGTAGGCCTGTACGGCACTCAGGGTCGGCGCCAGGTCCGGCGTGGCGACGCCGACGGGCAACTCGCCCAACTCGTCCAGGCGCGCGCGCAAGACGCGGCTCTGGGGATAGTCCGGATTGAAATGCTCGTCCAGTACCCCACGGGCCTGGGTCAGGGCCTGGGCATAGACCGCCGCCTCGCCGTTGAGCGCCGCCCACTGGGCCTGCTCCAGGGCCAGGCTGAGGGCCAGGCGCACCTGGGTTAGGCTCTGCCCGGCCAGCAAGGGCTGGATGGTTTGCTGGTCGGCCGCAAAATCGATGCGGAAGAAACTGGAGACCTGCC
>DATDTH010000155.1:0-11898 GCA_035290985.1 Pseudomonas sp.
GATTTACAGAGGCGCGACAGCTTGTGACGACCAGCGACGGATAATTGTTGGACAACAGACGAATCGCAGGCGCTAGGAGGTGGCCGCGGGATTCGCCGCAGCCGCGGCCGGAGCTGGCGCCTCGGGCACCGCCGCCTCGGCTTCACGCTCCAGGCGCAGGCTCACCCGGCGGTTCTTGCCGCGGTTGGCCTCGTTGTTGTTCGGCACCAGCGGGTAGCGTTCGCCATGGAAACGCAGGGTGATCTGCTCCTCAGGCACCCCATTGGCCTTGAGGTACTCCATCACCGCCAGGGCCCGCCGGCGCGACAGGTCGCGGTTGGCCAGGCGGTTGCCGCTGTTGTCCGAGTGGCCGTCCAGGGTGACGCGATTGACGCTGGGGTCGGCCTTGAGAAACTGCAGGATGATGTCCAGCTTGGCCCGGGAAACCGGCTCCAGCGCCGTGCCGCCCCCCGGGAAGCCGATCTGCGCCTGCTTGACCTGATCGAAGTTCACCGGCAGCAGCTTGGCCGTGCAGCCCAGGTAGTCCTGGTAGGCCTTGTTGAAACGCGCCGGCAACAGGCGCACCTCCAGGGCCTCGCCGCCCTGCTGGGTGCGGTGCCGAACCAGCGGACTGCGCCCCTCCAGCAGGCCGGTGAGCAGGCGACCAGCCTGCAACTGCGAGCTGTTGAAGGGCACCTCGCCCTCCCCCACGCTGACCTGGCCCAGGTTGATATCGCCCTGGCCCGGCCGCCAGGGCGCCGCCGCCGCCAGCAAGGTGGCGGAGCCGGCGCCCATCCAGCGTTCACGGGCCTGCAGGCGACAGGTCGCCTGCTCACCGGCCCGACGGACGAACTCGCCGGCACCGAAATCGGTGACGGCCTGGGACAGGCGACATTCGAATTGATCGCCCTCGACCGTCCACTCGATCTTCTCCAGACGGGTCTGGAAGGTGATGGCCGCCGCCGGAAAGCCCAGCGGCAGGCTGGCGAACAGGCAGAGCAAGGCGGGGTAGGTCGGGCGCACGGCGGGCTCCACGGCAAGGACAGCATTTGCCGGGGTATCGGTCGGCATACGGAAAACTTGATAGCGAGTGCCTGAACAAGGCTTTTCCGGTAGCATTCCGGCCACGTTCGACCCGCCTGGAATACCCCATGTCCGACCGCCTGACCCTGCTGCGTCCCGACGACTGGCATATCCACCTGCGCGATGGTGCCGTGCTGCCCCATACCGTCGCCGACGTGGCGCGCACCTTTGGCCGCGCCATTATCATGCCCAACCTGGTACCGCCGGTGCGCAACGCCGCCGAGGCCGACGCCTATCGCCAGCGCATCCTCGCCGCGCGGCCGGCCGGCAACCGCTTCGAACCCTTGATGGTGCTCTACCTCACCGACCTGACCCGCGCCGACGACGTGCGCGCCGCCAAGGCCTCGGGCTTCGTGCATGCGGCCAAGCTGTACCCGGCCGGTGCCACGACCAACTCGGACTCGGGTGTGACCCATATCGACACCATCTTTCCGGTGCTCGAGGCGATGGCCGAAATCGGCCTGCCGCTGCTGGTGCACGGCGAAGTTACCCACGGCGAGATCGACGTCTTCGACCGCGAGAAGGTGTTCATCGACGAGCATCTGACCCGGGTCGTGGAGCGTTTCCCGACCCTGAAGGTGGTGTTCGAACACATCACCACCCGCGAGGCCGTGCAGTTCGTCAACGCCGCCTCGGCCAACGTCGGCGCGACCATCACCGCCCATCATCTGTTATACAACCGCAACCATATGCTGGTGGGCGGCATCCGTCCGCACCTCTACTGCCTGCCGATCCTCAAGCGCAACGTGCATCAGGACGCTTTGCTGGATGCGGCCACCGGTGGCAGCGCGAAGTTCTTCCTCGGCACCGACTCGGCCCCCCACGCCCTGCACGCCAAGGAGGCGGCTTGCGGCTGCGCCGGTTGCTATAGCGCCTTTGCCGCCATCGAGCTGTATGCCGAGGCCTTCGAGCAGCGCAACGCGCTGGACAAGCTGGAGGGCTTCGCCAGCCAGCATGGGCCGGACTTCTACGGTCTACCCCGCAATACCGATCGCATTACCCTGGTCCGCGAAGAGTGGACCGCCCCGACTCGCTTGCCCTTCGGCGAGCAGACCGTCATACCGCTGCGCGCCGGTGAAGCACTGCGCTGGCGCCTGCTGGAGAACCCCGCGTGAGCGAAGATCATTACGACGACGAACAGGACGGTCATGGCGGCGGAGGCCATTCGCGCCACCCCATGGCGGAACGCTTTCGCGGTTACCTGCCGGTGGTTATCGACGTCGAGACAGGCGGCTTTAACTGCGCCACCGATGCCCTGCTGGAAATCGCCGCGGTCACAGTGGGCATGGACGAGAAGGGTTTTCTCTTTCCCGAACACACCTATTTCTTTCGCGTCGAACCCTTCGTGGGCGCCAATATCGAAGCGGCGGCCCTGGAGTTCACCGGCATCAAGCTGGACCATCCGCTGCGCATGGCCGTCAGCGAGGAAACCGCACTGACCGATATCTTTCGCGGCGTGCGCAAGGCCCTCAAGGCCAACGGCTGCAAGCGCGCCATTCTGGTCGGACACAATAGCAGCTTCGACCTCGGCTTCCTGAATGCCGCGGTGACCCGGCTGGATATGAAGCGCAACCCCTTCCACCCCTTCTCCAGCTTCGACACCGCCACCCTGGCCGGCCTCGCCTATGGCCAGACCGTACTGGCCAAGGCCTGTCAGGCCGCCGGCATCGCCTTCGATGGCCGCGAGGCGCACTCGGCCCGCTACGACACGGAAAAGACCGCCGAGCTCTTCTGCGGCATCGTCAACCGCTGGAAGGAACTGGGCGGCTGGCACGACTTCGACGAATAAGCCCCACCGAATGGGTTGAGCGTAGGATGGGTCGGGCCGCGCAGGTTGAGCGAAGCGATACCCATCGAGCGAATGCCGCGAGCGCATCCTGCAGCGCTTGCGCCACCGCCTCGATACGCGGGTTCCACCCGCCCTACGAGAAGCGCTTCGGCGCGGCACGGCTCTGGTAAGGAGAGCCACCGAGCTGGAACCCGCGCGTTTTGCTGGGTATAAAAAACGGGAGCCTTGGCTCCCGTTTTTGTGCGCAAGGCTTTGGTGTTAATCGCTCATCTGCGACTGCAGATAATTCTCCAGGCCGACCTTGAGGATCAGGCCGAGCTGGGTTTCCAGCCAGTCGATATGCTCCTCTTCGGAGCAGAGGATATCCTCGAGCATCTCACGGGTGGCGTAGTCGCCGATGGTCTCGCAATAGGCAATGGCCGCCTTCAGGTCCCCCAGGGCCTTGTGCTCGACCTTCAGGTCGCACTCGAGCATTTCCTGGGTGTTTTCGCCGATCAGGATCTTGCCCAGGTCCTGCAGATTGGGCAGCCCCTCGAGAAACAGGATGCGCTTGATCAGCTTGTCCGCATGCTTCATCTCGTCGATGGATTCATGGTACTCGTGCTCACCGAGCTTCTTCAGGCCCCAGTCTTCGTACATACGCGCATGCAGGAAGTACTGGTTGATCGCGACCAGCTCGTTGCCGAGGATAGTGTTCAGATGCTGGATGACCGTCTTGTCGCCTTTCATATCCGGGCCTGCTGTACGAGGAAAATGAACAAGCTGAAAGTCTGGGCGGCGCATCGCCCCCTGTCAAATCTAAGTTATTGAATTTAAAGTGAAAATTAATGGAAATACGAATGTTTGAGTTCTGCGTTTGATCCCTAAGCGCTTGAATTACAGGCATAAAAAAGCCGGATACAAGATCCGGCTGTTTCGGCAGGTCGGGTATCAGGCGGCGACGAAGTTGCCGGCATAGGCGACATTGGC
The DNA here is from genome assembly GCA_035290985.1 of Pseudomonas sp. Taxonomy (GTDB): domain Bacteria; phylum Pseudomonadota; class Gammaproteobacteria; order Pseudomonadales; family Pseudomonadaceae; genus Aquipseudomonas. The sequence goes on from DATDTH010000155.1 coordinate 3,821, forward strand.
CTGGCTGCTCTGCACCTTGCTCAAGGTCTCGCGCACCACTTCCTTGGCCAGGCAGGCGCATTTGCCGCATTGGCTGGCGACGCCCAGGGTTTCGCGCACATCGCGGTAGCTGCAGCAACCTTCATAGATTGCATCGCGGATTTGACCGTCGGTGACACCTTGGCAGAGGCAGACGTACATGCGGAAAAGCCTTCGTGAGAGTGGTGTGGCCTGTTGGTGAAGGATACTAATCTTAATGAGAATGCTTGTCAAAACTCCATTTCCGTCGCGCGAATTTACCCGATTAACGGCGTACGGAGATCGCCCGCGACCCACGTCAGCCTCGAGGCAAAAGCGATGGGCGCAGGTCAAAACCCGGGTGTATGATTAACCGCCCTTGCGGGGCGGGCCCGCCATGGCCCTGGCACCGAGTGCCGGCAGCCGTAAGCCGACCTGCTCCCCCTCATCATTTAAGGAGATATCCCATGAGCGTACTCGTAGGCAAGAAAGCCCCGGATTTTGACGTAGCGGCAGTGCTGGGTAGTGGCGAAATCGTGGACAGCTTCAGCCTGTCCTCGGCGATCAAGGGCAAATACGGCCTGGTGTTTTTCTACCCGCTGGACTTCACCTTCGTCTGCCCGTCCGAACTGATCGCCCTGGATCACCGCATTCCCGAGTTCCAGGCGCGCAACGTGGAAGTGATCGGGGTCTCCATCGACTCGCACTTCACCCACAATGCCTGGCGCAACACCCCGATCAATCAAGGCGGCATCGGCCCGGTCAGGTACACCCTGGCGGCCGACGTCAAACACGAAATCGCCAAGGCCTACGACGTCGAGTCCGAAGGCGGTGTGGCCTTCCGTGGCGCCTTCCTGATCGACCTGAATGGCGTCGTGCGCTCGCAGATCGTCAACGATCTGCCCCTGGGCCGCAACATGGACGAGCTGCTGCGCCTGGTCGATGCCCTGCAGTTCACCGAAGAGCACGGCGAAGTCTGCCCGGCCAACTGGAAGAAAGGCGACAAGGGCATGACCGCTTCGCCTGAAGGCGTGGCGTCCTACCTGAGCGAGAACGCCGGCAACCTGTAACAGAGCCACAGCGTCAAAAAACCCGGCCAAGGCCGGGTTTTTTTATAGCGAGCGACGGTGCGCTGAGCGCCCCCTACAAAACCTCACCCGTCATACCCGCGAAGGCGGGTATCCAGAGCTACCGTTCTGCCCCTGGATTGCATTCGGACGAAACCCACCTTCTGTTGCGGTGCGCTGAGCGTAGCGACGCCCGGCGCACCCTACGGGACCGCGTTTGGCTCGGGATGCGTTTGTCGCCAACTCCAACAGCGCCTTTTTATCGCCCTGGACGCCGATCCGCAGGTACAAAAAAACCCGCCGAAGCGGGTTTTTCAGTAGGGCGCGAAAGACTTAGGCATCGGCCTTGTGCATCGCGTCCTTGATCAGGGTCTGCAGTTCACCCTTATCGAACATCTCGGCCATGATGTCGCTGCCGCCGACCAGTTCGCCGGCGACCCACAGCTGCGGGAAAGTCGGCCAGTTGGCGTATTTCGGCAGATTGGCACGAATTTCCGGATTCTGCAGGATGTCGACGTAGGCGAACTTTTCACCACAGGCCATGACGACCTGGGAGGCTTTGGACGAGAAGCCGCACTGCGGAGCATTCGGCGAGCCTTTCATGTACAGCAGAACGGTATTGTTGGCGATCTGCTCTTTAATGGTTTCGATAATATCCATGGAACACCTCGGCACTGAACTTTCCGACGCTCGGGTCGGCACGGTGGCGGCATTGTAACGGAAAGGTGGGCGCTTGGCCCACCGGCCATCGTTCCAAATCAGGCCGCCTCCACCTCGACCGGCACACCGTTGAGCGCGGCATTGCCGGACAAGGCATCGAGCTGGCGCTCGTCGGTCAGGTCGTTGGCGCTGGCGCCGGGCTGCGCGCAGGCAATGGCCATCTGCACCCCAGGTCGCGCATGGCCCCAACCATGGGGCAGGCTGACCACACCCCGCATCATTTCCGCACTGCCGACCACCTCCACTTCGATGGCCCCGACCCGCGAACGCACCCGCACCCGCTGACCGTCGGCCAGGCCGCGCCGGGCCAGGTCCTCGGGATGCATCAGCAACTGGTGACGCGGCTTGCCTTTCACCAGACGGTGGTAGTTGTGCATCCAGGAGTTGTTGCTGCGCACATGACGGCGGCCGATCAGCAGCAGCTCGCCGGCCGCGGGCAGCGGCTGCGCGGCAAAGCGCGGCAGATCGCTCAGCAGCAAGGCCGGGGCGGCCTGGACCTGCTGCCCCGGGGTTTTCAAACGCGCCGCCAGGTTGGGCTTGAGCGCCCCCAGGTCGAGGCCATGGGGGTGTTCCTGCAGCGTGGCCAGGGACAGCTTGAATTCGGAGTTGTCGCCATAGCGACCCATCCGCAGGCCCAGGTCGATGATCTGCGCCGGCGCCATGGTCGGCTTCAGCGCCACCCCGAGCTTGGCGGCAAAGGCCTGGGCCAAGCCGACGAAGATTTCCCAGTCGTGCAGCGCGCCAGCCGGTTTCTCCAATACCGGCTCGTTGAAGCGGGCGACGTTGCGCACGGCGAAGCTGTTGAACGTCAGGTCGTAGTGATCATGCTCCAGCGGCCCGGTGGGCGGCAGGATCAGGTCGGCGTAGCGGGTCGTTTCGTTGATATAGGTGTCGATGCTGAGCATGAACTCCAGGCCGTCCAGGGCCTGCTCCAGCTGACGGCCGTTGGGCGTCGACAGCACCGGGTTGCCGGCCACCGTGATCAGGGCGCGGATCTGCCCTTCACCCGGCGTCAGCATCTCCTCGGCCAACGCCGCCACCGGCAGCTCGCCGGCGTATTCCGGCAGCCCGGAGACGCGGCTCTGCCAACGGTCGAAGTGGGTGCCTGAGCTGGACGTCGTCAGGTCGATGGCCGCCTCGGTACAGAGCGCCCCGCCCTCGCGATCGAGATTGCCGGTGACCAGATTGATCAACTGGATCAGCCAATGACAGAGGGTGCCGAAGGCCTGGGTGGACACCCCCATGCGGCCATAACACACCGCCGTGTCGGCGGCGGCGAAGTCGCGGGCCAGTTGCCGAATGCTTTCGGCGGGCACACCGCAACGCGCGCTCATGGCCTCGGCGGTAAAACCTGCAATGGCCTGGCGCGCCGCGTCCAGCCCCTCGACCGGCAGGTGGCTGGTGCGGGTCAGGCCTTCCTCGAACAGGGTATTGAGCAGGCCGAACAGCAACGCCGCATCCTGCCCCGGGCGGACGAACACATGCTGATCGGCGATGGCTGCGGTCTCGCTGCGCCTTGGGTCGACCACCACCAGCTTGCCGCCCCGCGCCTTGATCGCCTTCAGGCGCTTTTCCACGTCCGGCACCGTCATGATGCTGCCATTGGAGGCCAGCGGGTTGCCGCCCAGAATCAGCATGAAGTCGGTGTGGTCGATATCGCAGATCGGCAGCAGGAAGCCGTGGCCGTACATCTGCTGGCTGACCAGGTGGTGGGGCAACTGATCCACCGAGGTGGCGGAAAAACGGCTGCGGGTCTTCAGCAGGCCGAGAAAATAATTGCTGTGGGTCAACAATCCGTAGTTATGCACACTGGGATTGCCCTGGTAGGTGGCCACGGCGTTCTGCCCATGGCGGGCCTGGATCTCGGCGAGGCGGCTGGCGACCAGTTCGAACGCCTCGTCCCATTCGATCGCCTGCCACTCGCTGCCGACCCGGCGCATGGGCTGGCGCAGACGGTCGGGGTCGTTCTGGATATCCTGCAGGGCCACGGCCTTGGGGCAGATATGCCCGCGGCTGAAGCTGTCCTGGGCATCGCCCTTGATCGAGCGGATTTGCACGCTGCCGTCGGTTTCGGTCTGAGTCTCGATGGTCAGGCCGCAGATGGCTTCGCAGAGATGGCATGCACGGTGGTGGAGGGTCTTGGTCATGGCCTAAGCCTCTTATATATAGGTTTTATATAGGTTCGACAGCCTGCAGTGGGCACTATGGCCACTTGCGCCAGCACGCGCCAGAAGCGTTCGTCTCATGAATCAGCCGCCATTAGGTCGGGCGATGAACCTCTGCAGCCGCCGCCGCGCGGCGACTGCGTTGCCAAGCGCGGGGCTGACAGTGTACAAATGCCGGCCTCGATTTTTAACCGGCCACCGAGACGGTTCCTCGAGCAGAAGCCCTGGGCACCCCGAGCGATGGAACAGACTCGGACTGCCAGGCGAGCGGCCCGTCGCGATAACCCGCGTGGCGGCTCAACCCATTGGTAAGGCGCGACATTTCCTTATAAGATCGCGGCTTCCCCGTTTCGTCGCCCTGTGCGGCCCCCAGCCGCAGGTCGAGCCCGTTATTGCGTAAAACCGGGCACCGGACCTGCGCCTTGCTGTAACAAAGGTAGTCAACCATGAACGCACGGCACTTTCTCTCGCTGATGGATTGCACGTCCCAGGAGTTGCACAGCCTGATTCGTCGCGGCATCGAGCTGAAGGACCTGCGAAACCGCGGCCTGTTATTCGAGCCGCTGAAAAGCCGCGTACTGGGCATGATCTTCGAGAAGGCCTCGACCCGCACGCGCCTGTCGTTCGAGGCCGGCATGATCCAGCTCGGCGGCCAGGCCATCTTCCTCTCGCCGCGGGACACCCAACTGGGCCGCGGCGAACCCATAGGCGATGCGGCGATCGTGATGTCGCGCATGCTCGATGCGGTGATGATCCGCACTTTTGCCCACGCCACCCTCACCGAGTTCGCCGCCCACTCGCGGGTACCGGTGATCAACGGGCTGTCCGACGACCTGCACCCCTGCCAGTTGCTGGCCGACATGCAGACCTTCCTCGAGCACCGTGGCGATATCGCCGGCAAGACGGTGGCCTGGGTCGGCGACGGCAACAACATGTGCAACAGCTACATCGAGGCTGCCCTGCAGTTCGATTTCCAACTGCGCGTGGCCTGCCCCGCGGGTTTCGAACCGAGCGCCACGCTGCTCGCCCAGGCTGGGGAGCGCGTGACCCTGCTGCGCGACCCTGGGCAAGCGGTGGCCGGCGCTCATCTGGTCAGCACCGACGTCTGGACCTCCATGGGCCAGGAAGCGGAAGCCGACCAGCGCCTGGCCCTGTTCCACCCCTACCAGGTCACGCGCGAACTGCTCGACCGGGCGGCCCCCGACGTGCTGTTCATGCACTGCCTGCCGGCCCACCGCGGTGAGGAAATCAGCCACGACCTGCTGGATGATCCCCGTTCGGTGGCCTGGGACCAGGCCGAGAACCGCCTGCATGCGCAAAAGGCGCTGCTGGAGTTCCTGGTGCAACCGGCCTACCAGCAGCCATGAGCCAGCCCCTGCTGCTCAATCTGCGCGACCTGACGTGCGGCTACCATGAGCAGAGGGTGGTGCAGAATCTCAACCTGCACCTGAACGCCGGCGATATCGGCTGCCTGCTCGGCCCCTCGGGCTGCGGCAAGACCACCACGCTGCGGGCCATTGCCGGCTTCGAGCCGGTGCGCGAAGGCGAGATCCAACTGGCCAACGAGGTCATCTCCCGGGCCGGCTTCACCCTGGCCCCGGAAAAGCGCCGAATCGGCATGGTCTTCCAGGACTACGCCCTGTTCCCCCACCTGAGCGTGGCGGAAAACGTGGCCTTCGGCATTCGCAAGCACCCCGAGCGGGAGCGGGTCACCGCCGAACTGCTGGAACTGGTCAAGCTGGACAGCCTGGGCAAGCGCTACCCCCACGAGCTGTCCGGCGGTCAACAGCAGCGAGTAGCACTGGCCCGGGCACTGGCCCCGGAACCGCGCCTGCTGCTGCTCGACGAGCCCTTTTCCAACCTGGATGGCGAGTTGCGCCGCCGCCTGAGCCATGAGGTGCGCGACATCCTCAAAGCCCGCGGCACCAGCGCCATTCTGGTGACCCACGACCAGGAGGAGGCCTTCGCCGTCAGCGACCATGTCGGGGTCTTCCACGAAGGCCGGCTGCAGCAGTGGGACACCCCCTACAACCTCTATCACGAACCCCTGACGCCCTTCGTCGCCAGCTTTATCGGCCAGGGTTACTTCATTCGTGGTCAACTGCTGAGTCCCGACTCGGTACAGACCGAGCTGGGCCTGATCCGCGGCAACCGTGCCTACACCTGGCCGGTCGGCAGCGCGGTGGATGTGCTGCTGCGCCCCGACGATATCGTCTATGCCCCGGACAGCCCGCTGAAGGCGCTGATAGTCGGCAAGACCTTTCTCGGTGCCGCCACCCTCTACCGCCTGCAGCTTGCTACTGGAAGTCAGCTGGAATCGATCTTCCCCAGCCATGCCGATCACCTGCCGGGGGAGGAAGTCGGGATCCGGGTCGCCGCCGACCACCTGGTGGTCTTTCCGGTGCCCGGCAGCGTCGCGGCCCAGGTCAGCCTGCCCGATTCCGGCGTGCGCCGTTACAGCACCAGCACCTGATTGCGGCCATCGGCCTTGGCCTGGTAGAGGGCGTTATCGGCCCGCAGCAGGGCATCCTCCCAGGGTTCCGCCGGACAGTAGGCGCTGACGCCCACCGAGAGGGTCAGTTGCAGTTCCGGGCACTGCTCCCAGCGCTGCCGGGTCATGCTCATGCGCAGCCGTTCGAGCACCTGCAGCGCCCCGACTATATCGGTCTGCGCCAGCACCAGCAGGAACTCCTCGCCGCCGACCCGGGCGGCAAAATCCACATCGCGGATGGCCTGCTCCAGCAACCGCGCCAACTGGCGCAGCACGGCGTCGCCGCCGGCATGCCCGTAGCGATCATTGACCCCCTTGAACAAGTCGAGGTCGATCATGCACAGCACGAAACTATAGCCGCCGGTGCCGGTGCCGCGATCGGCCAGGGCCTTCTGCTGCGCCAGCAGGTCCCTGGCAAACCGGCGGTTGTACAAGCCGGTCAGTTCATCGGTGATCGCCAGTTGCTGGATACGCTCCAGCGCCTGGTGCAGGTCCCGGTTGCGCTCCTGTAACGTACTGCGCAACCCACTCATCTCCAGGCCGAGCATCGACATGCCGGCCAGCAGCACGAAAAATGCCAGGCCCTGGATCAGTTCGAGTCGGGGTTCGACCCCACCGCCCTCCCGGGCCAGCAGCGCGATGATCAGGCCGACATAACAGGCCGTGGCAAAGAGCCCAATCTTGAGAAAACCGCGAAAACTGAGGTGGAAAGCCCCGAACATCAGCACCACCGGCACCATCATCAGCAGCAGAAAGCGCTGGCTGCCGGCGAAATAGGCACTGACGAACACCAGGCCGATCCCCCAGCACATCTGCGGCAAGGTCAGGCTGGGATCATGGAAGCGCAGGTTCAGGTTCAACCACATCAACAACAGCATCAGCACGCAACTGGCGACCACGACGAAGGTCAGCACCAGCATGCCGGGCAAGGCCAGTTGCATAAAGCCCGCGGCATAGACCAGCCAGCACAGCAAGAGGTGCAGCAGCGAAGCGCTGCTGGCCATCAGGGTACGACGGATGCGCAAGAGTTGATTGCGGGAGGGCTGCATGGGCGCTCCTTGATTGGAAGTGGCCGCAGTATAACCAGACAATATCCCCCTCGCACCGTACTCCTCCCCAGCGTGCCGATGGCAAGCGGGGGCGCGCCCATGAAGCGGAGGCGCATGCGCAGGGCTAAATCGCACCACGACTTGCACTGTCTTCAGGCAGGCCGACCGCCCACGGTGCATTCGCCACCGGACAATAGGCCGATAAATCCATTTATTTCTATATAAATCATAAAGTTATAAAACATGGCACGCGGCCTGCTTAGGCAGCCCCCGGTCAGCACAACGGCGTGTCTGCCACATCCGACAACGACGTCACCGCACCCACGCTCCTTGGAGCCCTGGGCGCCGTGACGTTTTTTTTTGGTTTTTGGCTTATCAGGAAGACACCCATGCGTTCATTGAAACTCTCTCTGCTGTCCCTCGCCATCGCCAGCCCGACCCTGGCCCACGCCGCCGCAGAAGACTTCAGCCAGTTGTTCAGCGGCGGCAAGGCCATATTCGACGCCCGCTACCGCTACGAGCATGTCGACCAGGACAACGCCCTCAAGCACGCCAACGCCCAGACCCTGCGCACCCGCGTCGGCTTCCA
>DATDTH010000156.1:0-5047 GCA_035290985.1 Pseudomonas sp.
CCGAGCAAGGCGTTGGGGATGCGCCGCACCAGTGTGCGCACCCGGGCGGCCCAAGGCCAAGACCGCGAACAGCTGCAGCGGATCGTGGCCGTGCTCTGCGACCACCAGCAGCCGCGCGTGGCGGCCATTGCCCTCTTGGCCCGCGCCACCGGCATGCGCTTGCGCGAGGCGACCCTGGTCGACCTGCCGCGCCTGCAACGGGAAGCCCAACAGCTCGGCCGGATCAACATCCAGGACGGCACCAAAGGCGGTCGCTGCGGTGCATCGGCACCGCGCTGGATCAGGGTAAACGCTCACGTCCGTGAAGCCCTGGCATTCGCCGCACAGGCCTCACCGAAGGGCAGCCGCAACCTGCTCGCGCAGGATGAAACCTACCAAGGCTTTCAACAGACCATCGTCCGCCCGGCGTGCGACCTGCTGCACCAGCACGGGCTCAAGGGTTTTCATGAATTGCGGGCAGCCTATGCCTGCAAACGCTACGAACAGCTCACCCACCACCCCGCGCCGGTTAACGGCGGCCGCTGCTACCAACAGGATCGGCATCTGGACGCGCAGGCCCGCAGCCTGATCGGCTACGAGCTGGGGCATGGCCGTGTCGACGTGGTGGCGGCCTACATCGGAGGCCGCAGATGAGCGCCGCATTCGATATGGAGCTGTTCCTGGCGGGCGTGCTGACCGGCTCGCACACCACCCGCCAGCGGCATCTCCACCAGGCCAAAGCCATCCAGGCGGCGATCGCCGAACGCTGGCAACTGGACAACCCACGGGCCTGGCAGCGCAAGCACCTCAACTGGTTTCTGGTTCACCACCTGAGCCAGCGCGCCGAATCGACGCGCTATTACTACCTGCTGACCGCGCAGCTGATCGCCAAGCGCCTGGCAAAAGCCTGGCAGTTCAACCGCTAGACTACGAGCTGTAATCACAAGAAGGGGGGGCAGTTGATTCTGCCCAGAGGGGCCTTACGCCCTGTCACCACTTGGTGCGAGGACGTTGCCGTGTATGAAATACGCCGAGGATTTGCAGGCGATCACCGCATACCCGATAGGGAATGAGATAGGACCAGTTGGGCACTGCCCATTCGCGCGTGTTTTGGACTCGACCTTCACGGCCCATAGCTGGAAATTGGGCCAGTTTGTCTACGCTGGCGAAGATTGCAGCGGAGAAGTCGTCAGCGGCCTTGGGGTTTTCAAGGGCAATATAACTGGCTTCGTCTTCCAGGTTTTTGAGGGCTTTCTCCAGCCACTCAACCCGCATTCCCGCTCCAGCGCCGGGCGCGCATTGCCGCTACCTGATCATCGGAGGCGAATTTACCTTGATTGGCCTCCTTCACCGCCAGTTCGATCTGGGCAGTCAGCGTCCTCTCGTGCTCGATGTAGTCGCGAAGAACGTCCATCGCCAAGTAGCTCACACTTTGGCCATTCGTCTTGGCCAGATCGGCGAGAGACTCCGAAAGGTCTTCCGGCAGGTCCAGGGATATCCCAGTCATGACAACCTCGAGGGTGAACGTTTGTTGGGCATCTTACACCGCCCTGTGCTCACGTGAATTAACAGGCCGTCGGGGCGAGGAGCTTCACGATGTATTTCGTTTTCAGGCTGATCGCAACGCTTACTTGAGAATTGCCTCATGAACCGGTGATAGCACCACGAATTGGCCCGCGCCACCGGCATGCGCTTGCGCGAGGCGACCCTGGTTGACCTGCCGCGCCTGCAACATGAATCCGAGCAATTCGGCCGGATCAATATCCAGGACGGCACCAAAGGCGGCCGCTCGGGTGCGTCGGCCCCACGCTGGATCAGGGTAAACAATCACGTCCGTGAAGCCCTGGCATTCGCCGCGCAGGCCTCGCCGAAGGGCAGCCGCAACCTGCTCGCAGGGGATGAAAACTACCGGGGCTTTCAACAGACCATCGTCCGCCCGGCGCGCGACCTGCTGCACCAGCACGGGCTCAAGGGCTTTCATGAACTGCGGGCAGCCTATGCCTGCAAACGCTACGAACAGCTCACCCACCACCCCGCGCCGGTCAACGGCGGCCGCGGCTACCAACAGGATCGGCAGCTCGACCAGCAGGCCCGCAGCCTGATCGGCTACGTGCTGGGCCACGGCCGTATCGACGTGGTGGCGGCTTACATCGGAGGCCGCAGATGAGCACCGCATTCGATATGGAACTGTTCCTGGCGGGCGTGCTGACCGGCTCGCACGCCACCCCCCCAGCGGCATATCCACCAGGCCAAGGCCATCCAGGCGGCGATCCCGAACGCTGGCAACTGGACAACCCAAGGGCCTGGCAGCGCAAGCACCTCAACTGGTTTCTGGTTCACCACCTCAGCCAACGCGCCGAATCGACGCGCTATTACTACCTGCTGACCGCGCAGCTGATCGCTAAGCGCCTAGGAAAAGCCTGGCAATTCAATCGCTAGGTGAAGGTCTGCAACCGGCCATAAGCGGCCGTTCGAGCGGGGCCCTTTGGCACTCTCAGGATTAATCGAAACGGGCAACTCGTGCTTAGTAACTTTCTAAGCGGACAGGTATGAACATTGACAACGGTCCGATAACTGAGCCATCGCGCAACATGCTTAGTCCGCTGTAGAGATCCCTAACGGGCTCGACCTCTGGAAGGTCATCCAACAAACGCCTATCACCTCGAGCAACCTTAACCAAGTGCTCGAAGACCGAAAGCTCGACGCCCACAAATGTCCCCGAATGAACGCCCAGCCTGAAGGGATCCCTGCTGCGGTGCGTGATCTGCCCGCTTTTGAAGTCAACTAACGGCTCGTTGGTATCCTTTGCGTAGTAGCCCCCTACGAAGTACCGCTGCTGGTCTTCAAAGGCGAACTTCCAGACGGTTACTGGAATTTTGCTCTGCCACTCCAAACGCCTTGATCTTTGGATGGCTAGAGCCAAATGGGGCTGGTCGATCTTCTTCAGCGCATTACCGTAATGGCTGCCGATGATTTGTCCGGAGAGGCTGCGTGCGGTTTCTCCCGATATCGGCTCCCGGCCCTCTGTGCTTGGATCTTCTGCAAACAGCTTGGTCTGAACCCTGGGCTTGGATTCGGTTGCAAAGCGGGTGGCCACGATATGGCCTTTCACCCTGACAGCCTCGCCTTTGGCGTCCAACACCCGAACCCGCGTGAACTGTTTCCGCCAACGTTCAAACTCTTCCGTATGGAATCCCACCGAGGTGTAGCGCCCCTTAGCCTCTGCAAGCACGACAGAGCCCGCCCCGTCACTGCACAGGTAGTCAGGGATATCGTCTGGTGCGGTGCGCTGTACGGTAAACCCTCGCACATTATTGCTGGGGTTATTGATCAAACCATCCAAATGGGCGAAGTACTTAATCCCGACATGCTCATGCAGGAACCAGCGACAGAATGCCTGCCCCATCTCGCTGGACTTGCCCCGCCTGGCATTGGTTGAGGCCCCCACACCTGAACCTTGAAAGCGAAGATCGTCGTGAGGCATCAGGAATCTCATGTGCTCAAACTGGGCAGGATCCGGAGACGGAGGCTGAGTATCGTAGGTGTCGAGGTAGTAGTGGTGATACAGAGCGGCAAGGTCCAGATCAATCACCGTTTTCGCGCTCTGTGCGTTCGCCCCTTGGAGCGTAGGAGGGATCGGCTGGTACTTGTTGAGTGCCAGCTGCAGCTTTTTCTTCATGAAATTATCTCGATTTCTTTTTCTACTTTGCCGCACTCGGTTGGGCGCTAAGCGCCAATTGCCCAACCGGCGCTCGCACTGTCAAAAAACACAACGTCTATCTCGCCTAGGCGATCTCTGAGGGTCCGAAATGCGGTCTCACAGAACTGCTGATTGCCCTGGTGTACCGAGCACGCAACCTGAGCCACATTTGCCTGCGCAAGCCGTTGAAGTAAGTGCGTTTCCTGCTCACCCATTCCCCAGCCGAAGATGGTTAGGGTTCCCTCCAGCGAGGGGATAACTTCCCGATACACCGTGGATAGGTAGTAGCTGTTCTGGATCGCCGATAACTTCTGCGCCGAAGTGCCTTCGCTCACAAACAGGGGGATGTAATTGCCGGTGCTCCAGGCATTTAGGATGGCCCCGAGAAGCCCATCGCCCTGGTCGTGAATCTTGCCTTCTCTGTCCAGCACGTCTCGACGCAGAGCCAGGTTGCCGTGGGGGTAAAAAACCAGCGTATTGGTCTGCTCCCGGATGCGCCCCCTGAAGCGCTTCCAGTCGTCATCAAAGTTTCCATTCAAGAAGCAGTCTTTGAACAGGTGCTGGTCCGGCACGTCTAGCCCGTAGGTCATCGTCCAGTACACAAGCAGGTCGTAATTCAGCGACAGGACCGTGCTGAACTGCTTCAGGAAGCGATACATGCTAGGAAGGCGTTCAGCCACATCGGCGTGCACAGGATGCACAGCACGCACTGTATCAATGAGCGCTCGGCGAATGTCCTGGTACACCTGACGGGTGAGGTCGTCTGGGATCTGGAGCGCAGAATTGACCTTGGTTGCATGCCAAACGAGCCGCAGCGCCAACTCAAAGTCGTTCGTAGTGAATGACCTGAAAAGATCTTCTACTTGAGCAGTGAGCAAGCCCCGTCGGCGCGCCTCTTGTAGAAGCGCCTCATATCCGAAGCCTCTATCGACCGCGATACTTGCGCCGTTACCGACCAGAACGGTGCCCCGCTCGAAGTCCGCGGCAATATCTTCCCATCTACGAATTTCGTATGGCATAGACCCTTCCCTGGCTTCAAAACGCTCGGCCCTGACTTCAAGGCTGATCTTCAAACGCAGTTTACCACTTTCCCGCAGACCCTTAAATGGCATCTGGCCAGCACAAAATGGGGTGTAGTCCACCAGAGCCTGGAGAGTGTCTAGGGAAACTCTGAAAAAGACTTCCTGGATTTGGCAAAATAGCCGGACGCCACCCGCCGAGTTTTCCGATCAAGCAGATGACCTTCGCCGACGCCGAGTACGCCGGTAAGCGCAAACAAACCCGCAAAGAGTTGTTCCTGATCGAGATGGATCGGGTGGTGCCGTGGAAGGGTTTGATTGCCTTGATCGAGCAGCATTATCCCAAGGG
>DATDTH010000157.1:0-2805 GCA_035290985.1 Pseudomonas sp.
GCTCGCTATGTTTAGACCCTTCCCCACAAACCAAAGGATGATTGCCATGACGGACAACTTGCTGAACATTCCCTGCACCACCATCAAGGGCGAGCAGAAAACCCTGGCCGACTTCGGCGGCAAGGCCGTGCTGGTGGTTAATACCGCCAGCAAGTGCGGCTTTACCCCGCAGTACCAGGGCCTCGAGCAGCTCTGGCAGGACTACAAGGACCAGGGGCTGGTGGTGCTGGGCTTTCCCTGCAACCAATTCGGCAAGCAGGAACCGGGCAACGAGGGGGCGATTTCCGAGTTCTGCGAACTGAACTTCGGCGTCAGCTTCCCGCTGTTCAAGAAGGTCGATGTCAATGGTGCCGACGCCCACCCGCTGTTCGTCGACCTGAAGAAGCGCGCGCCGGGCCTGCTGGGCAGTCAGGGCGTCAAATGGAACTTCACCAAGTTCCTGATCGGCCAGGACGGCAAGCTGGTCAAGCGTTTCGCCCCGGCCACCAAGCCGCAACAGTTGGTCGCCGAGATCGAAGCCCTGCTCAAATGAATCGAGGGCCTCTGGACGAGGCGGCGCTGCACCTGGACGATCAGCTGTGCTTCAAGTTGTATGCCGCTTCCCGGGCGATCATCCGCGCCTACAAACCGATGCTCGAACAGCTCGGGCTGACCTACCCGCAGTACCTGGCGATGTTGGTGCTCTGGGAGTGGCAGGCCTGTGCGCCCGAGCAACCGACCGTCAAGGCCCTGGGCGCGCGCCTGCAGCTGGATTCCGGCACCCTGACCCCGCTGCTCAAGCGTTTGCAGCACCTGGGCCTGGTACAGCGCCAGCGCGGCGCCCTGGATGAGCGTGAGGTGCACTTGGCGCTGAGTGCCGCGGGGCTGGCATTGCGTGAGCGAGTGCTGCCGCTCAAGGCGCAGTTATTGTGCGAGCGGGGCGTGCAGCTGGATGAGCTGCAGGCGTTGCGCGGCCAGGTCGGCGTCTTGCTCGATCGTCTTATGGGGTCACTGTAGCCGGCAGCCAGCTGTCCAGCAGGGCTTCCAGCTCCTCGCGGCGAAAGGGCTTGGCCAGGTAGTCGTTCATGCCGGCGGTGCGGCAGCGCTCGCGCTCGTCCGGCAAGGCGTTGGCTGTCAGGGCGATGATCGGCAGGCCAGGCCAGCGCCCGCTCTGGCGGATCCGCCGGCTCGCTTCGTAGCCATCCATGACGGGCATGTTGCAGTCCATCAGCACCAGGTCCACGGGCCCCCGCTCCAGCTGTTCGAGGGCCTCGACGCCATGGGCGGCGACTATCACTTCGCAGCCCAGTTTGCTCAGCATGCCCTTGGCCACCAGCTGGTTCACCGGGTTGTCTTCCACCAGTAGTACCTTGCCCTGGCGGGAACGCTGCGCAGCGGCGAGCGCCACCACCTGTTGTTCGCTGGACGGTTGCAGGACGCGGCGCAGGGCCTGGTACAGGTTGGCCCTGCCCAGGGGGCGGGCCAATTGCTCCAGAGGCGCCAGGGCGGCGGTGCGTTCGCTTGGCAGGAAGTTGCCATAGGCGGTGATCAACAGGATCGGCATGCTGTGCGTCGGGCGCAGGCCGGCCAGGTAGTCGGGGCAGTCGCTGATCAGCAGGTCGGCCTCGACCCCCGCCAGGTTGGCATCGCCGTCGAAGCGTTGGTAGCTCAGGCCCCAGCTCGGCAGTAGGTTGCCGAGCAATTCGTTCAGGCCGCTGTTGCCCGGGCTCAATGCAATGATCCGGCCGCGCAAGGCGGGCAGTCTTATGCTCGGTGCATGACTGGATAGGGGCAGTTCGGCACAGAACTGGCTGCCGAAGCCTTCCTCGGAATACAGGCTCAATTGCCCATGCATGGCTTCGCACAGGCGGCGGGTCAGCGCCAGTCCGAGGCCGGTTCCGCCATACTGGCGGGTGATTCCGACCCCGGCCTGGGCGAAGGGCTGGAAGATCCGCGCGCGGGCTTCTTCCGGAATGCCGATGCCGGTGTCCCGTACCACGATTCGCACGCCTTCGGCATGGGCGGTGACGCGGATGTCGACCCGGCCGAGGCGGGTGAACTTGAGGGCGTTGGACAGCAGGTTGCTGACGATCTGCCGGACCCGGGTCGGGTCGCCTAGCACCTGGGAGGGCAGTTGCTGGTCGATCAGGCAGGTCAGTTCCACCGCGGCCGTGGCGTTTTGCGAGAGCAGGCTGGCGGTCTCTTCGACCAATTGGCCGAGGTCGAAGGGGATGCGTTCCAGTTGCAACTGGCCGGCTTCGAACTTGGACAGATCGAGAATGTCGTTGAGCAGCTCCACCAGCACCTTGCCCGAGTCATGGGCGATCAGCAGTTGCTGGCGCTGTTCGGTGTTCAGCGGGCCGTCCAGGGCCAGGGCCAGCATGCCGAGCAGGCCGTTGAGCGGGGTGCGGATTTCGTGGCTCATATTGGCCAGGAAGGACGAGCGGGCCTGGGCCATGTCCAGCGCGGTGCTGCGCGCGGTTTCCAGGTGCTGGTTGGACAGGGTCAGGCGGGCGTTGGTGGCCTTGAGTTCGGTGGTGCGAGCCGAGACGATGTTTTCCAGTTCGCCGAGGTACTGGGTCAGGCGGTCCTCGGCTTCGCGGCGCTGTTCGATTTCATCGGCGATGCTCAGCAGTTGCTGGTTGGCGACGTTCACCAGGGTGCCGATCTCGTCGCGCTCATGACCTGGCGGGCATGGCAGTTTTTGCCGGGAGGGGTTGCGTGGGTCGCGGTCGCTGAGGGCGCGGATCACCCCTACCAGGGGCTTGGTCAGCATGAAATAGAACAGCACCAGCAGGATCAGCGACAGCAGCAGGCTGCGGGCGA
>DATDTH010000158.1:0-5065 GCA_035290985.1 Pseudomonas sp.
CGCAGATGCACCTGATCCGGACCATCGGCGAAGCGCAAGGCGCGACCAGTGGTCCACATGTCCGCCAGCGGCGTATCGGGAGTCAACCCCATGGCGCCGTAGACCTGCATGGCGCGGTCGACCACGCGGGTGTGCATGCCCGGCACCAGCGCCTTGATCATGGCGATTTCCTTGCGCGCGGCCCGCGCGCCCACCTCGTCGATCAACCAGGCGGTCTTGAGCACCAGCAGGCGCGCCTGCTCGATCTCGATCCGCGACTGGGCGATCCAGTCGCCGATATTGGCGTACTGGTGCAGGTAGCGACCGAAGGTCTTACGCTCCTGGGCGCGCTCCACCATCAATTCCAGCGCCAGTTCGGCCATGCCGATGGCACGCATGCAGTGGTGAATGCGCCCCGGCCCGAGCCGCGCCTGGGCCATCATGAAACCCTCGCCCTCGGCCCCCAGCAGGTTCGCCACCGGCACCCGCACGTTGCGCAGCAGCAGTTCGCAATGGCCTTCCGGGGCCACGTGGTTGAGCACTGGGATATTGCGCAGCACCTCGACCCCCGGGGTGTCGATCGGCACCAGGATCATGCTCTGCTGGCGCTGCGCCGGGCCGTCTGGATCGGTCTTGCCCATCACGATCAACAGCCGGCACTCGGGGTGGGCAGCGTTGGTGATAAACCACTTGCGGCCGTTGATGACATAGTCGTCGCCCTCTCGGCGGATCAGGGTCTGGATATTGCTCGCGTCCGAGGACGGCACGTCGGGCTCGGTCATGGCGAAGGCCGAGCGTATCTCGCCCTCGAGCAGCGGGTTCAACCAGCGCTGACGCTGCGCGGGGCTGGCGAACAGGTGCAGCAGCTCCATATTGCCGGTGTCCGGGGCGTTGCAATTGAACACCTCGGAGGCCCAACTGATCCGCCCCATGATCTCCGCCAGCGGCGCGTATTCCAGGTTGCTCAGGCGGGTGCCCGGCTCGTCGTCGCCCAGAGCCGGCAGGAACAGGTTCCACAAGCCCTCGGATCGGGCCAGCGCCTTGAGGTCGCCCATAAAGGACACCGGGTACTGCCCCGCCGCCACCTCCTGGTGCCAGAGGCCGATACGCGGCACCAGGTGCCGATCGAGAAAGGCGCGCAGTTGCTGGCGCAGGGCTTCCACTTTGGGGCTGAAGGCGAAATTCATGCTGCATCACTCCTATGACGGGCTGAGGCCGACTCCGGGGAACCGGGATTCGACGACTTTATGCCCGCGAGCCCCGCGGCGGAATCATGCTTGCCGCCCTGAATCCGCCCCCATTCCGCCCTCGCCCATCACCCGCGCAATTGACGCCGGTCATGTTCCCGGGACCGGGATTGCGTTAGCCCGGATGGCCATCAACGCGGGTGCTGCAGAGCATGGGACCATAGCGCCAGACGAACAGGGCGAAGGCCAGGCTCCAGCACAGGCCCGCTAGCCACAGGCCGCCGAGGGGCCAGAGTTCGATCAGCAGGACGCGGCACAGGCAGGCCAGTTGCAGCAGGATAAAGGCCAGGGTCATGCCAGCCGGCGGCTCCAGCGAGCGCCCGGTGTGGCCCAGGCTGACCCGGGCGACCATGCCCAGGATCAGCCCGCCCATGGCGCCGACGGTCAAGGCATGCAGCGGCTGGCTCGGATTGTCCAGCAGGCCGACATGCCAGAGCGCCATGCCCAGGCAGGCCAGCGCCAGCCAGGCATAGGCCAGGTGCAGCGACCAGAGCAGGGGCACCCGCCACAGGCCTTTGTCGTACCAACGCACCAGGCGCACACCGTGGCCCGCCGCGAGCAGCAGGAACAGCAGGCCGATCCACAGCTGCGGTTGCAGGGCGGGGCCGAACGCATAGAGCAGCGCCACCAGGGCGGAGCCCAGCAGCAGCGCCAGGTCGAGCCAGGCCCAGGGCTGCACGGCTTCCAGCCGGCCGAGGCCGCGCTGGGTGAAGAACGGAATCACCCGTCCGCCGATCAAGCCCATCATCGCCGCCACCAGCCAGACCCCGGTCAGCACGCTCTGCTTCTGCAGCGCCTCGCTGCCGCTGGCCAGGCCGTACAGGGCCAGGGCGTCGGCGGCGGTCAGCAGCAGCAACACGGCCACTATCGGGTAGTTGCGTTTCTGCCGCACCGCCCACAGGGTGCGCGCCATGACCGCGGCCACCCCCAGGGGGAAGGCCAGCTCCAGGGGCGCCAGCAGGGCCAGGGGCAGATCGCCCAGCCAGGCCAGGCGCGCGGCCAACCAGAGGCCGGCGAGCACGGCCAGCGGAGCGCCCTGCAGCCCCGGACGCCCGGTCCAGGTCTGCACGGCCGAGAGCAGAAAGCCCGCGACTATGGCCAGGGCGAAACCGAACAGCAGTTCATGACGGTGCCAGGCCAGCCAGCCGCCGGCCGGTTGCCAGGTCCAGCCGCCGCCGAGCGCCAGCAACCACAGGGGCACGGCCAGCAGCGCGAGGACGCAACCGGCGAGAAAGAACGGGCGAAAGCCCAGACGCAGCAGCGGCGTGATCGCCATTGCCTTGCGGCGGTCAAGCACTTGCATGATATGCAACTCCTGTTAATGGCCGGCTTGCCTCGGGGCGGGCCCGAAGCCGAGGAGCGCCAGCCAGCGCGCGCCTACGGGATTTCGGGTTTCGCAAAGCCGGTCCCTGACCAGCGCCGCCCTCTGTGAGGAACTCGGCGCCAGCCCGGCAAAGGCCTCGGCGCAGGCTTCGAGGTTGGCATCGGTAAATTCGGTGAAATCGAACATGAGTATCCCCTCTTTCCAGCGCCGCCGCCTTGCCCCCGGTCAAGCCCCGGCGGCGATAGAGGGCGGGCCGACGCCGCCCCTTCGTCCCCGCGCTCAATGCTCGGGATGCAGCCGTCCGCCGCGACGGATGACCTGCTCCCCGACCTGGAACTGCGCATTGGGCGAACGCAGGGTCTTCTCCTCGCCGCTGGCGGTCTTGACCACATAGGCCCGCTGGCTGAGCCCGCTCGCGTCCTGAACGCTGCTGCCCGCCAGCAGCCCGAGGCCACCGCCGACCAGGGCGCCCACAGGACCGCCGGCGGCCCCACCCAGAAGAAAGCCGGTAAAACCCGCGGCCAGGCCGCCCACGCTGTTATCCTCGGTCTGCGCCACGACTTCGTCGGCCTGGACCTGCCCACCCGCCAACAACGCCGCGCTGATAACCAAACTGCTGAAAAATTTCATGCTGCACTCCGCTAGGCTTTTTTGTGAATTCAGCCTGACTATTACAGGAAGCATGCCAAGTATTTAATCCTTAATTATCAACAACTTATAAATATGATGGTTTATTTGACCATCATTAATTAGGGTCAATTAAACCCTAATCGGTCGAAATGACAGCGATTTTGGCCACCCTACCCATGAGCATGAATCACAAGGATTTTTCCACTGCAGGCAGCGCACCTGGCGAGTGCGCAGGTCGAGCCATCACTGGAAAAGGGTAATAAAAACCATTAAAGGTCATTACTACCGCGAAACATGCGGGTATCTTTAACCATCAGCCAATTTAAATACTTTAAAAACAAGGGCTTAAATATGGCATAAGGCTTGCTCTTGCCTGGTCATAGCGGGTCATGCCCGCGACCACAAGCGGAGCCTTCATGAAAAGCATCCTCGAATCCATGGCCTGGTGCCTGGCGCTGGCCGCCATACTGGCAACGGCCACCGGCCTGTCCATGGCCCTGGTCATCGACAGCGCCAACGCACCGCAGCCCTCGGCGAAAAACGCCAGCGCCTCCGCCAGCCTCGTCGCCGTCCGTACGGACGACTAGGCTGAAGCCGACAGACCGGCGCTACCCCCTTCAAGAAACAGGAAGTTTTTTCATGGTGCTTCATCGTGTTCACCACCAGATCCTGCGCAGCCACCCCCTCTTCGAACCCCTGAGCGAGGAGCAACTCAAGGAGCTGCTCGGCACCAGCCAGTTGCTCAACTTGGAAAAAGGCGACCTGCTCTTTCACCAGGGCGATCCGGCCCATGCCTTCTATTTCGTGATTTCCGGCTGCGTGAAGATCTACCGCCTGACCCCCGACGGCCAGGAGAAGGTGCTTGAGATCATCGGCGACCGACAGACCTTCGCCGAAGCCATGATGCTGATGGACACCACCAATTACGTGGCCTCCGCCCAGGCGGTGGGGCCCACCCAGCTCTACCGGTTGGCCAACAGCACCTACATGCGCCTGCTGGAAAACAACAGCCGACTGACCTTCGCCCTGCTCGGCAAGCTGTGCGTGCGCCTGCACCAGCGGGTCAACGAGATCGAAACCCTGTCGCTGAAGAACGCCACCCACCGCGTGGTGCGTTATCTGCTGACCCAACTGGTCCAGGTACAGGACGCCAGCAACAGTTTCGAGCTGCCGATGGCCAAGCAGTTGGTGGCGGGACACCTGTCGATCCAACCCGAGACCTTCTCGCGCATCATCCGCCGCCTGATCGACGAAGAAATCATCGCCCAGGACGGGCGGCTGATCAGCGTCCTCGATCGCCAGCGGCTCGAACAGTTCGAGTGACAGGAGCGCACCCGCATGTCGAGCTGCCTGTATTGCCAACGAGAGAGCCCGCCCGGGGACAGCCTGTGCGCGCACTGCGGCATGCCCCTGCCCGCCCACACCGATGCCGAGCAAGAACGCCGCCTACGCCGCTTTCGCTGGTTCTGCATCGGCCTGACGCTGTTCTGCGCGGTGATGGTGGTCTGGCTGCCGCGCAGCATCGGCTAGAGCCTTTTCGCCTTAACTTTGTCCGCCATTTCGACCTCGACATCGAGCATCGCCAGCAAGGTTAGGCGCCCCCGCGGCTCCTACAGGAAGGGCAAGGTGCTTTTCGTAGGGTGGTGTTAGCCGCGCGGAAAGCCGCCCCGACAAACCACGGCGCGGCCGCCGCGCGGCGTAACCCGCCAAGGCGGAGCCCAGGCATTGCGGCGAGTGCCGACCTCCCGGTGCACACGGCGCACCCTACGAAATGCGCATCGTCAGCACGTCATGCCTCACTGCGATCCCGGTTTGCTGCGCGACAGCACGGCGTCGAAGACGGGGCGCCCCCTCCTACGGGAGGCGGGCTGCGCAGCCCGCCGTC
>DATDTH010000159.1:0-6000 GCA_035290985.1 Pseudomonas sp.
CAAGACCAGCACCCCGCCGGACTTGGACAGCGACGGCATCCCGGACAGCCTGGACCCGGACCGCGATGGCGACGACGTGGCCAACGACCTGGATGCCTTCCCGGACGACAAGGACGAAACCAAGGACCTGGACGGCGACGGTATCGGTGACAACGCCGACCTGGACCGTGACGGCGACGGTGTCAGCGATCAGGACGAGGCCGCGGCGGGCACCGACCCCGAGGATGCCAGTGATTTCCCCGATCGCCTGGCGCCGGAACTGGTCATCGAAGGCCCCGAGATCATCAGCGTCACCGAGGACAGCCTCGAGCTGCGCGGCAGTGTGAGCGACAGCGGCTCGGGCGTAGATCGGCTGGAACTCGATTCCGATCGCTTCCCCGGGACCCGTTTCGCCGTGACCCTGCAGGGCGACCTGTGGGCGGCCAGCGTGCCGCTGCTCGAAGGTGGCAACCTGCTGACCCTGAGCGCCTATGACAAGGCCGGCAACCGGGCGCAACTCGGGCGCACGGTGGAGCGGGTGACGGCGGCCAGCGATATCGGCCTGAGCATCGCCTATCCGCAAGCCGGCGCCACCGTGCAGGAGCCGAGCCTGGTGGTGCGCGGCGTACTGCGCAGCGACCAGCCGGCCCAGCGCCTGGAGGTCCTGGTCAATGGCCAGGCGGCGACCCTGACGCCCACGGCCCAGGTCACCGAGTTCAACTTCCAGTCCCAGGCCCTGACCCTGCAGCCGGGGCCGAACACCCTGGTGGTCCAGGCCTGGGTCGAGCAGCGCAGCACCCAGCGCAGCGTGCTGGTGAACTACCAGCCGGCGCAGACCAGCTTCAAGCCGCCGCGCTTCAGCGGCCTGACGCCGGCCAACGACAGCCAGTTGACCAGCGCCGGGTTTATCCTGCGCGGCGAGGTGCAGGCCGAGGCCGGATTGGAGCGCGTCAGCCTGAATGGTCGCAACCTGCCGCTGCGCGAAGTGGGCAGCCAACTGCTGGATATCCGCGAGACCCTGACCATGCCGGGTGGCATGAGCAGTTACAGCGTGACCCTGGTCGCCCGTGACCTGCGGGGCCAGGAAAGCCGCGAAACCCTGACCTGGCACCTGGATCAGCAGGCGCCGGAGATCCTCCTGGACCAGCCGCTGGTGGAGCTGCCGGCGGAGAACCGGGTCACCGAGCAACCCTTCGCCCTGGCCGGTACCCTGCGCGAGGTCAACCTGGCCAGCTTCCAGATCAATGGCCAGGACGTGGCCTTGCAGCCCGCCGGCCAGCCCGGCGAGTACCGCTTCGCCAGCCAGTTACAGTTGCCGGTCGGCACAGTGACCCCGCTGCTGCTGGAGGCCCGCGACCAGGCGGGCAACCAGAAGCGCCTGGAATACGCCATGAAGCTCTCGGCCGAGGCGGTCATCGAGTGGGTGCTGCCCACCGACGGCACCGAGCTGCTCAATCGCGGCGAGCCGATTCCCTTGCAGGTGGCGGCGCGCATCCAGGACCTCAGCGGCCAGTTGCAGCCCCTGGCCGTGCTGCTGTCGGCCGGCGGCGAGCAGTTGGCCAGTGCCGCCCTGGTGGGCGACACCAGCCTGAAGAGCGCGACCCTGCAGATACCCGCGCAGAGCGGCAGCTACCGCCTGCTGGCGGTGCTGCAGAACGCCACGCAGCAGGTCCAGGCCCAGAGCAGCCGGAGCATTCAGGTGGTGACGCCGGAACAGGTGCCGGTGGCGCTGGAACGCATCACCCCGGACAACGGCGCCGCGGGCATCGAGCCGAACGACTTCATCACCCTGTACTTCAACCAGGCGATCGACCGCAGCCAGTTGCAGGTCTCGGTCTTCGAGACGGCCCACGGCAAGACCTATGTCGACCTCGACCCGTTGGGCACCAGCGAGCTGGAGGCCAAGGGTTATCAACTGGTGGATGTGGCCCGCAGTTACGAGGCGGTGCCGGGCAACCTGTCCGAGCTGCCCGGCAGCCAGGTGCTGGCCTTCTACCCGACGCGGGATTTGGCCTACAACGCCGAAGTCTCGGTGGAGGTGCGGTACGCCGGCCAGGAACTGCAGCGCATCCGCTACCGGACCCGGCCGCTGCCGACCTTTATCGGCGGCGTCTTGCTGGACCAACTGCAGCAACCCATAGCCGATGTGGAAGTGCGCATCGCCGAGCTCAAGCGCAGCGTGCGGACCAACCGTGACGGCGGCTTCAACTTCGGTTACGGCGATGCGGCCGAGCGGGTGATTCGCGGTGGGCGCTACCTGCTCGAGTTCAACCCCGGGCAGGACAAGGCCAGCTATGGCAGCGACAGCCAGTGGATCAGCGTGGAGGAGGGGGTGCGCAACGACCTCGGCCACCGCCAACTGGCCCAGCTCAACAGCGACCTGCCGCATATGCCGTTGCAAGGCGGCCAGCAGTTCAGCGCCCTGCAAGGCGAGCTCAAGCTGGACCTGAGCAACGCGCGCCTGCAGTTCCCGAACGGCCAGCAACAGGGCGATGTGCATGTGCAGATGCTCGACCTGGGCGCCTTGCCCTATCCGGTCGAGCCCCTGGCGATGCCCTACTGGATGTATGCCGTGCAACCCGCCGGCATCAGTGTCGAGGGCGAGCTGAGCGTCGACCTGGCCGCGCTCAAGCTGGGTGACGGCCACGAGTACCTGCCGGAAGACGGCGTTTACGTGGTGATGGTGGGGCTGGACCGGGAGATCGGCCGGATCATTCCGCTCGGCGTCGGCCAGATCGACGCCCTGCGCATCCGCAGCGTCGGGCCGTTGGCCTACCGCAACCTGGACCTGTTCGGCTTTGCCCTGGCCGGCATCGAGGCCCAGCCGGTGCTCAAGGCCTATGCCGAAGGCCAGCTCAATCTGCGCCAACTGCACGCCGAACTGGCGCGCTTGAACCAGGGGGCGCAGTAGCGCCCCCGGACTATTTGCAATATCCCCGGGCCCCCTCGAAGGGAGGGGCCGGGCTGGCCTCGGCCAGCGCTTCGACTGACCGGCGTTGCCCCAAGGCCGCCGCAGGACCACTGGATTACCTATGGAAGTACTGACCATGCCGTCCACCGCCCGCCGCTCCCGGCTCCTGACCCGCCTGACCTCCCGTGCCGTGCGCTGGATGCTGGGGCTCGGCCTGGCCAGCTGGGCATTTTCGGCCCAGGCCTATCTCGGTTTTGGCTTCGGCTTATATATGGGCATCTACGTCCCCCAGACCTACTTCAAGTTTGGTGCCGTGTATACCCGCGCCATAGTGCCGGGGCCGAACGGCCGGCCGGTCTATGTCGAGTACGGGGTCGACGGCAAGGAGGCGCGGGAGATCGCCGAGGCCACCGGTCAATACGAACGGGCCCGGGTGATGGCCGCCGGCTCCTACCGCAGCCTGTTGCAGCGCCTGCGGGACTCCCAGGAGCGGCATCCCGAACAGGTGGTGATGAAGGCCGAGGACTATAAGGGCCAGAGCTTCAAGACCGCTGGCGGCGAGGCCATCACCAAGCCCACCCTGGCCCCCGACACCCTGACAGTGGTCGTACGCCCGGACAAGCAGCGCTTCCTCAAAGACGGCAGCGACTTGCTACTGCTGGAATTGCCGATCGATACGAACAACCAGCCCAGCGCCTCCAGCACCTCGATGCTGCTGACCGATAAAGGCGAGATTCTGCACCAGGCGACGAACACCATTGGCTTTCGGGTCGGCTTCTTCGGCCAGGACGGCAAGGTCGCCGACACCACCCGGCGCAATGTGGGCAAGGACACCATTTATGGGGCGCTGCCCGATGTGGGCGTGACCATGGGCGACTTTGTCGCCGGTGGCCGCGCGATGACGGACAGCGAAGGCAAGTACAGGATGCATTTCTTCCTGCCGCCGTGCCCGGGCTTCACCTTCGAGTACACCACGCCCATCTACCTGGAACTCTACTACAAGCGCTTCAACCCTCGCACCAAAGCCTTTATGCCCTATTACATGTCACGCCCGGGCTACGACTTCTGCAACGGCCTGGGCGTGTACAGCATGGAAGCGGCGCTTATCGTCATGATGCAGGCGACGCCGGTGAAGACGCCTGATGACTTCCCCATCGACCTGATGGTGCTGGATGGTGGCGCCACCCTGAAAGGCGCTGAGCTGGGAGCGAAGACCACCTACAGCGGCGAGACCAGCGACTACAAGAAACAGCTGCAGGAAAAATACGACTTCGACGGCGACGAAAAGCCGGACTGGGTGGTGCCGGGCAAGAAGGTCAAGAAGATTCCTGAAGGTGAAACCACCGAGCGCGAGGTGTTCGTTACTACTGCCGTGGATCAGGCCGAACTGCAGGGCATTTACCTCAGCAGTCATTACGACAGCCTGCCGGCCAATACGGAAAAGACCGCGCCAGACTTCACCCGGCTGATCGACACTGCGCCGGACTTTAAGGACCGTGGCCTGCTCAAGACCATCAGCAAGGAGGACCTGCGCGACACCGACATCTATGTGTTCCGCGAGTCCAACGGCCAACTGGTGGCCGAGCGCCGGGGTCTGCATGAGAAGGAACTGTACAAGAATTACTCCGGCGTGGAGGAGGAGACGGGCAGCTTCCGCTACACCATTCACCTGCGCGGTTCCGTGGAGAACTACTACAACGCCAGCTACAACAACCGCGGCGAAGCGGGCTTCCAGAAATGGCAGAGCGAGGGCGGCTTCAAGGAGGAATTCCAGAAGCGCACCGCCAACCACCTCAAGGCCGGCGAGACGGTACGGATCATTGCCATCAACCGACCCACCGGTTATCTGGGCAGCGTGCGGGTGCCCCTGCAGGCTGCCACCACCAGTGGCAACCTGCTGAATTTCGCCAGCCAGCAACTGGTGCTGACACCGCCCAACCTGAAGATCTGGGCCGAGCGCAAGAATAAGGTCGAACAGGGCATGACCAAGGGCGAGACCCGCAAACAGCTGATCGGCAACGAGGGCGCGGGCCTGGGCAGCGATGTCAGCATCGCCATCTACACCGACTGGCGCGATCAGGACGGCGGCCCGCTGCCGGAAGAGCTGGGCGATTACGGCTACACCGGACGGCTGGCGAAGATAGTCGCCGAAAACCAGCTGGCGCCCTCGGGCGTCAACAACCTCTCGCAGTTCAAGATCAAGCCGGGGCAACAGGTGCAGGTCATCACCCTGCCGGAAAAGGTTCTGGCCAAGCAGCACCTGTACCTGCAGGTGGCCGGGCAGCCGGACAACCGCAACCCGGAATTTTCATCGGGTGGCGGCGAAGGCATCCTGCAATACCGTCCCACCCACTTCGTGCCGGTGCAGGTGCCGCTGCACGACGAAGAAGCCAGCGAAATCGCCCGCCAGGCCTACCGCAAGGCCGACAAGGCACAACCCGGGCTGAACCTGAAAAAACCCGAGCCGATGTACGCCTGGAAATACCGGCCGGAGATGCAATTTAGTTTGTATGAGTTGAATGTGAAGGAAATACGGCGAGAATTCGAGCAAGGCGCGAGCTATAACGTATTGCCCGATAAGAACCCAATACTGAGTATTGGGGACAAGTATCTTGCATTTATCTATGATTTATTTACATCTCAGCTCAAAACTTTGGGGGCCTGGAGTTACAAAGGTGAGCGCGAAATAGTCATGGGCCTGAGTGGAGGAGAGGTCAAGGTCAGTATTGGCAAGGACCAGTCATTGCGGTTTGATAATATTGAAAAGCTTGCCAATTTAGACGATAGCGACTTCCTCAGCTTACGGCTCTATACCAATAATGATATGGCGAACGTGCTCTGGGAGTACGCGTTCAATAGAGTGGTTATGTTTCCTGAGCCGTCGACGGAACAACCGGTGCTCGAACTGTCAGCCGATAATGCCGGGGCAGTGAAGTTTAGTGCTGCTTATCTGGCACCTCCCGATGGCCCAGCGAGCATGAAGTGGGGGTTTGTCAGTGAACGTCCTGTGACGTTCAATCCTCCAGTCGGCACCTCTGCCAATGGCGTCTATGAAACATTGGCGGTATTGCCCACAACCGCATCTACGATTGTACGAGTCCATGCCACGG
>DATDTH010000160.1:0-6113 GCA_035290985.1 Pseudomonas sp.
AGCAGGTCGATGGCCTCGGCCAGGCTGGTGTCGCCGGCCAGGTTGCTCACTTCCTCGCGCAAGCCGGGAATCAGCCGCAGGCGGATTTCTTCGCCAACCCCATGGTCGTTCTTCGAGCCGAACAGCCAGACCTGCCAGCCCGCGCGGATCTTCGCCTCGGCGACCTGGGCATAGTGTTCGCTGGGCCAGCGTTTCGCCTCGCCGAATTCGGCGCCCGGACAGAGCGCCAGCACCGGCCGATCCAGGCTCAGGCCGAAGCGGGCCAGGGCCGCGGCCCGGCTGGCCGGGTCGATCCGCAGGTTCGGCCGCGGATAGGGCCTGGGCAGCTCGACACCCGGCTCGAAGGCGAGCGCCATAAAGCGCTCGATCATCAGCGGGTAGCGGTCCTTGTCCAGGGCGCGAAGGTCATTGAGCAGGCCGAAGCGCAGCTCGCCGCGCCAGCCGGTGCGTTTCGGGATGCCGGCGAAAAAGGGCACCAGCGCCGACTTCAGCGAGTTGGGCAGCAGGATCGCCTGATCGTAGCGCCCGGCCAGGGCCTTGCCGATCGTGCGTCGGCCGGCGATATCGAGCACGCCGTGGCCCAGGGGGAAACTCAGGGCCGCCCGCACCTCGGGCATGCGCTCGAGTATCGGCCGGCTCCATTCGGGCGCCAGCACGTCGATCGAGCAGTCGGGGTGGCGCTGTTTCAGGCACTGGAACAGCGTCTGGGCCATCACCATGTCCCCGACCCAGCTGGGCCCTACGATCAGTATGTTCATCAGAGCAGCCTCGCGCCGCAAGCCGAAAGCGACAAGCCAAAGCAGCTCGAAGCGCTTGCAGCCTGCCGCGTGTGGCTTGCCGCTTATTTAACCAATGTGCGCCATTCGGGATGGACCGCACTCTGCCCGGCGACCAGGTCGAAATAGGCCTTCTGCAGCTTCTCGGTGACCGGGCCGCGGCTGCCCTGGCCGATCTGCCGACCGTCGACGTCGCGGATCGGCGTGACCTCGGCGGCGGTGCCGGTGAAGAAGGCCTCGTCGGCGATATACACCTCGTCACGGGTGATGCGCTTCTCGACCACCTTGATGCCCAGCTCCTCGGCCAGGGTCAGGATGGTGTTGCGGGTGATGCCGTTCAGGCAGGAGGTCACTTCCGGGGTGTAGACCACGCCGTTGCGCACCAGGAAGATGTTCTCGCCCGAGCCCTCGGCCACGTAGCCTTCGGTGTCCAGCAGCATGGCCTCGTCGGCGCCGCCGGAAATGGCTTCCTGCAGGGCCAGCATCGAGTTGATGTAGTTGCCGTTGGCCTTGGCCCGGGTCATGGAGATGTTCACGTGGTGACGGGTGAAGGAGCTGGTGCGCACCTTGATGCCGTTCTTCAACGCGTCCTCGCCCATATAGGCGCCCCAGCTCCAGGCGCCGACTATCACATGGACCTTCAGGCCTGTGGCGCGCAGGCCCATGGCTTCGGAACCGTAGAACACCATGGGGCGGATATAGGCGCTGTCCAGGTTGTTCTCGCGCACCGCGATTCGGGTCGCCTCGTTGATCTCGTCTTTGCTGAAGGGGATCTTCATGCCCATGATATGGGCCGAATCGAACAGCCGATCGGTGTGCGCCTGCAGGCGAAAGATCGCCGTGCCCTGGGGGGTCTGGTAGGCGCGCACGCCTTCGAACACACCCATGCCGTAATGCAGGGTATGGGTCAGCACATGGGTCGTGGCATCGCGCCAGGGCACCAGTTCGCCGTCATACCAAATCACACCATCACGATCGGCCATCGACATCGTTCAGCTCCTCAACCAGTTATGCACGGCTGGCGCGTGGCCAGCGGGTCATTGGGACGCGCCCCATGGGCGCGTCGGCGTCATGCCGCTTTCATTCGGTTCACTAGTCATGCAGGCCCAGCTCACGCCAGATCCGCCGCACTTCCCGGCGTTCGGCCTGGAACTGATCGCCGTCGACCGTGCCAGGCTGCTTCTGCAGGGCCTGGCGGTGGGCGGCGGCGCGGTAGGCCTTGTAGGCTTCCCGCAACAGGCCGGCGTCGGCCGCGGGCATCAGCCCGGCCTGCTCCAGCCCTTCCAGAATGCGGATATTATCGGTGTACTGCAGCAAGGCCGGGTGCGCGTGGGACCAGGCCAAGGCCGCGTATTGCACCATAAATTCGATATCGACGATACCTCCGGTGTCCTGCTTGAGGTCGAAGGGGAACGCGGCTTCGAAGGCGTTTGGCGCGGTACCGGCCGCCGTCGCCTTGCTGCCCAGGTTGTCACACATCTTCGCGCGCATCTCGCTGACCTCGCCGCGCAGCTTGTCCAGGTCGCGAACCCGGCCGAGCACCTGGGCCCGCACCTGTTCGAACGCCGCGCCGACCCGCGGGCAACCCACCAGCACCCGGGCGCGCACCAGGGCCTGGTGCTCCCAGGTCCAGGCCTGGTTTTCCTGGTAGCGCTGGAAGGCACCGAGTGAGCTGACCAGCAAGCCGGCGGCACCGGACGGGCGCAGGCGCATGTCGACCTCGTAGAGCTGGCCGGAGGGGGTCTGGGCGGTCAGCAGGTGGATGATGCGCTGCCCCAGGCGAGTGAAGAACTGCGCGCCATCTATGGATTTAACGCCATCGGTTTCAGCCTGGGGATCGCCGTCATGGACGAACACCAGGTCCAGGTCAGAGCCGTGCCCCAACTCCAGGCCACCGACCTTGCCGTAGCCGACCACGATGAAATCCGGGTCGCACAGGCTGCCGTCGGCGCGCCGCGGCGTGCCGTACTTGCTCACCGTCTGCCGCCAGGCCAGGGCCAGCACCTGCTCGAGAATTGCCTCGGCCAGCCAGGTCAGGTAGTCGCTGACCTTCATCAGCGGCAGGCTGCCGGCGATTTCCGAGGCCGCCACCCGCAGGCGGTGGGCCAGCTTGAAATGGCGCAGCGCCTCCATCTGCTGCTCCAGGTCGTCCTCGGGAATCCGGGTCAGCCGCTCGCGCAGCTCGGCGGCCAGTTCCGGGGCCTGGGGCGGGCGGAACAGTCGGCCCTCATTGAGCAGCTCATCGAGCAGCAGCGGAAAGCGGGTGATCTGCTCGGCGATCCAGGGACTGGCCGCGCAGAGGGTCAGCAGCCGCTGCAGGGCGCTGGGGTTTTCGGTCAGCAACACCAGGTAGGCCGAGCGCCGCGCCACCGCCTCCACCAGCGGCAGCACCCGCTCCAGCACCAGGTCCGGGTTGTCACGCTCCACCGCCTGGGCCAGCAGGCGCGGAATAAAGGCATCCAGGCGCTCGCGCCCCAGGCGTTGCATGGCCCGCACCTGATTGCCGCTGCGCAGGCCGGCCAGCCGCTGCCAGGCGGCCCCCGCCTCGGCGAAACCGGCCTCGCTCAGTTGCCGACAAGCGGCCTCCTCGTCCAGCGAGGCTTCCCACAACGGCAGCCACTCGGCCCCGACGCAGAGTTCGGCGACCACGCCCTCCTCCTCGTCCGGATCGGCGATCACCTGGCGGAAATGCCAGTCGATGCGGCCGCGCCAGTGCATCAGGCGCTCGTGAAAACTGGCCCAGTCGGCGAAGCCGAGGATAAAGGCCACCCGGGCGCGATCCTCGAGACCGTCCGGCAGCATCTGGGTCTGGCGATCGTCGATGGCCTGCAGGGCGTGCTCGGTGTAACGCAGGAAGGCGTAGCCCTCGCGCAGTTCGGCGACCACCGCCGGCGGCAGGTAACCCTGGCCCTCGAGGGTGTTCAGCACCTTCAACAGCGGCCGCTGCTGCAGGCTCAGGTCGCGTCCGCCATGGATCAGCTGGAAGGCCTGGGCGATGAACTCCACCTCGCGGATGCCGCCGGCACCGAGTTTGATGTTCTCGGCCATGCCCTTGCGCCGCACCTCCTGCTGGATCAGCAGCTTCATCGCCCGCAGCGCCTCGATGGCGGAAAAATCCAGGTAACGCCGGTAGACGAAGGGCCGCAGCATCTCCAGCAACTGGGCGCCGGCCAGTTGATCGCCGGCCACCACCCGCGCTTTGATCATGGCGTAGCGTTCCCAGTCACGGCCCTGGTCCTGGTAGTACTGCTCCAGGGCATTGAAGCTGAGCACCAGTGCGCCCGCCGAGCCATAGGGACGCAGGCGCATGTCCACGCGAAACACAAAGCCGTCGACCGTGATGGCGTCCAGGGCCTTGATCAGCCGCTGGCCCAGGCGGATGAAGAACTCCTGGTTGTCCAGGGGCCGCTTCACCCCCTCGGTCTCGCCGCCTTCGGGGTAGGCGAAGATCAGGTCGATATCCGAGGACAGGTTCAGTTCCACGGCGCCGAGCTTGCCCATGCCGAGCACGACCAGTTGCTGGACTTCGCCGGTGCGCCGGCCGATGGGCGTGCCGAACTGGACGCAGTGCCGCGGGTAGAGCCAGGCATAGGCCAGGTCGATGCTGGCGTCGGCCATCTCCGACAGGTCGCGACAGGTCTCGGCCAGGTCGGCCTCGCGGCTCAGGTCGCGCCAGATGATCCGCAGCTGCTGGCGATTGCGCCAGCGCCGCAACAAAGTGCCCAACTGCTGTTCATCGGCGCAGTCTTCGAGCTGCGCCGCCAACTGCCCGCGCAACTCGCCGGCCGCCAACGGGCGTTCCAGCTCACCCGTGTCGGCCAGTTCCAGCAGCATGGCCGGATCGCGCAGGGCCTGTTCGCTGACGAAATCGCTGGCGGCGCAGACCCGGGCGAACGCCACCTGCCGCGCGGCGGGCCAGGCCTGCCAGCGCGTCTGGGCTTCGCTGGGCAAGGCGCCGAGCGCGGCCCGAAAGGACGCCTCGGCACGCTCGGCCAAGGGCTGGAGAACTGGCGGCAGGTCGGCAAGCGGGGGCAGGCTCATGATCTATCCTGAGATCGACGTACCAGCGGCCCGAAAACAGCCGGCGGTCGTGATTCTGTAGTTTTACTACTAATGAATGTGTCGAGGGTGCTGAAATCGCCGTCGAAATGTAGTAAAACTACACAAGACCGGTCCCACCCCGGTAAATCCAAGAATTAGCGCTGTCCTCCCATAAGGTCGACAACGAACCCTGGCGACCGATTCTGGAAGCCTTTCCGCCCTGGAGCAAGCCATGCAAGACCTCGATCCCGTCGAAACCCAGGAATGGCTGGATGCACTCGAGTCCGTCCTCGACCGTGAAGGCGAAGACCGCGCTCATTACCTGATGACTCGCATGGGCGAGCTGGCCACCCGCAGCGGTGCGCAGTTGCCCTACGCAATCACCACGCCCTACCGCAACACCATTCCGGTGACCCACGAAGCACGCATGCCTGGCGACCTGTTCATGGAACGCCGCATTCGCTCCCTGGTGCGCTGGAACGCCCTGGCCATGGTCATGCGCACCAACTTGAAGGACCCGGACCTGGGCGGCCATATTTCCAGCTTCGCTTCCTCGGCGACCCTCTACGACATCGGCTTCAACTACTTTTTCCAGGCCCCGACCGAGACCCACGGCGGCGACCTGATCTACTTCCAGGGCCACGCTTCGCCGGGCGTCTACGCCCGCGCCTTTATGGAAGGGCGGATCAGCGAAGAGCAACTGGACAACTTCCGCCAGGAAGTCGATGGCAAGGGCCTGTCGTCCTACCCACACCCCTGGCTGATGCCGGACTTCTGGCAGTTCCCCACCGTGTCCATGGGCCTGGGGCCGATCCAGGCGATCTACCAGGCGCGCTTCATGAAGTACCTGGAGCACCGTGGCTACATCCCCGAAGGCAAGCAGAAGGTCTGGTGCTTCCTCGGCGACGGCGAGACCGACGAGCCGGAATCACTGGGCGCCATCGCCCTGGCCGGGCGCGAGAAACTCGACAACCTGATCTTCGTCGTCAACTGCAACCTGCAGCGCCTGGACGGGCCGGTGCGCGGCAACGGCAAGATCATCCAGGAACTCGAAGGCGTGTTCCGCGGCGCCGGCTGGAATGTCAACAAGGTGGTCTGGGGGCGTTTCTGGGACCCGCTGCTGGCCAAGGACAGCGACGGCATCCTGCAGCGGCGCATGGACGAAGTGATCGACGGCGAGTATCAGAACTACAAGGCCAAAGACGGCGCCTTCGTCCGTGCGCACTTCTTCAACACGCCAGAACTCAAGGCGATGGTTGAAGACCTGTCCGACGATGAGATCTGGAAGCTCAACCG
>DATDTH010000161.1:0-15279 GCA_035290985.1 Pseudomonas sp.
GGGACTGGCCGAAGGGGCGCGGGGCTTCGTCATAGGCGAGTTCTCCCTGCTCGGGCGCAACACCCTGATCGTGCTGCCCGGGCGCAAGGAGACTAGCGGCGGCATGCCGCCCATCACCGGCCTGGCCACCCGCGACCTGACCCTGCAGGACGCCCAGGCCATCGCCCGCTTGTCGAGCGTGCGGCGGGTGGCGCCGCTGCAGGCCGGGCAGGTGGAGGTGACGGTGGGCAACCGCAACCGCGAGGCCTTCACCCTGGGCACCACCCATGAATTCTTCCCGATGCGCCAGTTGCAGGTGATCCAGGGCCAGGCCTTGCCGGTGCTGGCCATGGAACAGGCGGAGGCGGTCTGCGTGATCGGCAGCACCCTGCGCCGCGAGCTGTTCGGCAACCGCCCGGCCCTGGGCGAGTGGCTGCGCGCCGGCGACCGGCGTTTCCGGGTGATCGGCATACTCGGCACCCGGGGCCAGTCCCTGGGCATGGACTTCGCCGAGATGCTGATCATCCCGGTGGCGAGCGCCCAGGTTCTGTTCAACCGCGAGGGGTTGTTCCGGGTCTTCGCCGAGGTGCGCGGGCCGGGCTTCCTGGACAGCGGCAAGCGCCAGATACTGGCGACCATCGCCGAGCGCCACGAGGGCGAGGCGGACGTCACCCTGATCGGCCAGGACGCCATGCTCGCCGCGTTCGGCGGCATCCTCGATGCCCTGGGCCTGGCCCTCGGTGGCATCGCCGCGATCAGCCTGCTGGTGGCCGGCATCCTGATCATGAACGTGACCTGGATTTCGGTGAGCCAGCGCACCGCCGAGATCGGTTTGCTCAAGGCCCTGGGCGCGACGTCGGCCCAGGTGCGCCTGCTGTTTCTCGGCGAGGCGGCATTGCTGGCCCTGGTCGGCGCCTTGGGCGGGCTGGCATTAGGCGAGGTGTTGCTATGGTTGGGGCGCTGGGCCTGGGAGCTGCCGCTGCAGACGCCGGCCTGGGCGCGGGTCGGGTCCCTGCTGCTGGCCCTGGGCGCGGCGCTGCTGTTCGCCTGGCTGCCGGCCAGCCAGGCCGCGCGGCTGTCGCCGGTGGTGGCGCTGCGTCCGCCGGGGGCGCGCTGATGCGTTGGCAGGATGGCGTCAGCCTGACCGCCCGGGCCCTGACCAGCCGGCCGTTGCGCAGCCTGCTGACCCTGCTCGGGGTGGCCATCGGCATCGCCGCGGTGGCGTTGCTGACCGCCATGGGCGAGGGCCTGCGTCACTATGTGCTGGATAACTTCTCCCAGTTCGGTACCCGCATAGTCGCGATCCACCCGGGCAAGACCCAGACCGGCGGCCTGGGCGGCATCCTCAGCAGTGTGCGGCCGCTGAGCCTCGCCGATGCCGACGCCCTGCGCCGCCTGCCCCATGTGGAAGCGGTGGTGCCGATCATCCAGGGCAGCGGCGATATCCAGTTCGGTGCGCGGTCGCGGCGCAGCGACGTCATAGGCGGTGGTCACCAACTGGCCGAGGCCTGGCGCTTTCGCCTGGCCCTGGGGCAGTTCTTGCCCGAGGCCCGTTCCGGCCGGTCGCCGCCCTATGCGGTGCTCGGCCATCGCCTGCGCCAGGAGCTGTTCGGCGAGGCCAACCCCCTGGGCCAGGCGATCCGTGTCGGCGGCACGCGTTTCCGGGTGATAGGCGTGATGGAGGAAAAGGGCCAGTTGCTCGGCTTCGACCTGGACGATATCGCCTATATCCCGGTGGACTGGGCGCAGGCCCTGTTCAACCGCGAGGGGCTGATGGAGATAGATGTCATCTTCAATGCCGGCACCCAGTCCGGGCCCCTGAGCGAGCGGATCCGCCGGGTGCTGAGCGAGCGCCACGGCGTCGAGGATTTCAACCTGGTGACCCAGGACGACATGCTCGCCAGCCTCGACCGCATCCTCGCGACCCTGACCCTGGCCATCGGCGCCCTGGGCGGGGTCTCGCTGCTGGTGGGGGCGGTGGGCATCCTGACCATCATGACCACCACCGTGGGCGAGCGGACCGCGGAAATCGGCCTGCTGCGGGCCCTGGGCGGCACCTCGCGGCAAGTGCTGGGGTTGTTCCTGGCCGAGGCCACGCTGCTGTCCCTGGCCGGTGGTTTGCTCGGGCTGCTGCTGATGGGCCTGCTGGCGCTGCTGCTGCACCTGGCGGTGCCGGGCCTGCCGCTGCGCCTGCAGCCGGGCTTTTTGCTGGTCGCGCTGCTGCTGGCGGCGGTGATCGGCATAGTCGCCGGCCTGGCCCCGGCGCGCCAGGCCGCGCGCCTGCACCCGGTGGATGCGCTGCGCGGCGAATAAAAAAGGCCAGCGCGAGGCTGGCCTGAATGCTGGTGTGGCCGTTACTTGCCGTACACCTGCTCCGGCAGCCAGGTGATCAGCCCGGGGAAGATATAGGCGATCACCAGCAGCAGCAGCTGGATCAGGATAAAAGGCACCACGCCCCTGTAGATGGTGCTGGTGGGCACGGACTTGGGTGTGACCCCGCGCAGGTAGAAGAGCGCGAAGCCGAATGGCGGGGTAAGGAATGAGGTCTGCAGGTTCAGGGCAATCATCACCCCCAGCCAGACCGGGTCCAGCCCCATGGCCAGCAATACCGGGCCGACTATCGGCACCACCACGAAGGTGATCTCGATAAAGTCCAGGATAAAGCCCAGCAGGAAGACCACCAGCATCACCAGGAAGAAGGCGCCGAGTACCCCGCCGGGCAGCTGGGCGAATACATCCTCGATCATCGCTTCGCCGCCAAAACCGCGAAAGACCAGGGAGAACAGCGAGGCGCCGATCAGGATCAGGAAGACCATGGCGCTGATTTCGGTGGTGCCATAGGCCACTTCGCGCAGCTGGCCGAAGTTCAGCTTGCCCTTGTAGAAGGCCAGCAGCATGGCGCCCAGGGCGCCCAGGGCGGCGGCCTCGGTGGGGGTGGCATAACCGGCGAGGATCGAGCCGAGTACCGCGCCGATCAGCAGCAGCGGCGGCACCAGGGCGTTGATCAATTTGCCCCATTCGATGGGGCCCAGCTCCGACTGGGGCAGGGCCGGCAGCTTCTTCGGCTGGAAGATCGCGACCCCGATGATATAGAGGATATACAGGCCCACCAGCATCAGGCCTGGGATCAGCGCGCCGACGAACAGGTCGCCGACCGAGACGGTCTTGGGCGAGAAAATGCCCATTTTCAGCTGGGCCTGCTGATAGGCGCTGGACATCACGTCGCCCAGCAGCACCAGCACGATGGACGGC
This sequence comes from Pseudomonas sp., assembly GCA_035290985.1. GTDB lineage: Bacteria > Pseudomonadota > Gammaproteobacteria > Pseudomonadales > Pseudomonadaceae > Aquipseudomonas. Next base: position 3,232 of record DATDTH010000161.1, read on the forward strand.
GGAATGATCTGGCCGAGGGTGCCGGTGGCGGCCAGGGTGCCGGTGGCGATGGCCGGGTCGTAGCCGCGGCGCAGCATGGTCGGCAGGGCCAGCAGGCCCATGGTCACCACTGTGGCGCCGACTATGCCGGTGCTGGCGGCGAGCAGTGCGCCGACCACGCACACGGAGATCGCCAGGCCGCCGCGCAGGGTGCCGAACAGCCGGGACATGGATTCGAGCAGGTCCTCGGCCACCCGGCTTTTTTCCAGCATCACCCCCATGAAGACGAATAACGGCACCGCCAGCATGGTCTGGTTGTTCATGATGCCGAACAGGCGGTTGGGCAGGGCGCTCAGGTAGCTGCCATCGAAGGTGCCGGTGAGGATGCCGATACCGGCGAACAACAGGGATACGCCGCCCAGGGTGAAGGCCACCGGGTAACCGGCCATCAGGGCCAGGCAGATGCTGACGAACAGCAGAATCGCCATCAACTCAACCATGCGTCACCTCCGGTGCGGGCAGATGACCGGCGATCAGGTAGGCGGCCTTGATAATTTGCGCGATGCCTTGCAGCACCAGGCTGACGACCAGCACCAGGATGATGCTTTTTTGCAGGTAGACGAATTTCAGCCCGCCGGATTCGCTGGAGCCTTCCAGGGTCGCCCAGGAGTTGCCCACATAGTCCCAGCTGCTCCAGCCCAGAAACAGGCACAGCGGTAATAGAAAGAACAGCGTGCCGATGATGTCCACCAGGGCCTGACGGCGTCCGCTGAATTTTTGGTAAAAGATGTCCACGCGCACATGGGCGTTGCGTTGCAGCACCCAGGCAGCGGCCCCCATAAAGACCAGGGCGTGGGCATAGAGCACGGCTTCCTGCAGGGCGGTGGCGCCGATGCCGAAGCCGTAGCGCAACACCACCACCAGCGCCGTACCCAGCACCAGGAACAGGGTCAACCAGGCGCAGGCCTGGCCGAAGCGGGCATTGATTCGGTCGAGAAGGTGGGCCAGGCCCAGCAAGGGTGGGGCATGATTCGACATGGCAGATCCTTATTTTTATAAGCCAGGACAACCTGGGATTCTAGGTGCCTGTGTGAAAGCGTCGCAACGGGTAGGACTACCTACGTACTGGTCGTGCGTAGTCGGCGTGCTTGAGGGATGCCCGTGCCTATGATAGTCAGTAATAACGGAAGACTGGCGATCCCAGTGCTCAACCGTTCATACAACAACAAGGAGTCAACATGAAACGTCGTCAAATTCTGGCCGCCGCAGGCGTCGGTCTGGCCGCAACCGCACTGGCCGGATGCAACAAGGCAGCCGAAACCGCTGGCAAACCTCAAGAGGGTGCGGCGGGGCGGACGTTCACCTGGAAAATGGTCACCTCCTGGCCGAAGAACTTCCCCGGTGTCGGTGTGGGTGCCGAGCGTTTTGCCAAGCTGGTCGAGCAGATGAGCAATGGCCGCCTGAAGGTCAAGGTCTATGCCGCCGGCGAGCTGGTGCCTGCCCTGGAAGTCTTCGATGCGGTATCCCGCGGCACTGCCGAAATGGGCCACGGCGCGCCCTACTACTGGAAAGGCAAGGTGCCTGCGGCGCAGTTCTTCTGCGCCTCGCCGTTCGGCCCCAACGCCCAGGAAATGAATGCCTGGCTGCATAAGGGCGGCGGCATGCAGCTATGGGAAGAGGTCTACAAACCCTTCGGCGTGCTGCCGATGGCGTGCGGCTCCACTGGCGTGCAGACCGCCGGCTGGTTCAACAAGGAAATCAACAGCGTCGACGACTTCAAGGGCTTGAAGATGCGGACCCCGGGCCTGGGCGGCGAAGTGCTGACCAAGATGGGCGGCACCGTGGTCAATATGCCGGCTGGCGAAATTTTCACCGCGTTGCAGACCGGTGCCATCGATGCCACCGAGTGGATCGGCCCGTACAACGACCAGGCCCTGGGCCTGCACAAGGCCGCCAAGTACTACTACACGCCGGGCTGGCAGGAGCCGAACGTGACCTTTGAACTGGACATCAATATCAAGGCCTGGGAAACCCTGCCGGCCGACCTGCAAGCCATCGTTCGCGCCGCTGCCCGTGACGTCAACGGCGACATGCTCGACGACTACAACGCCAAGAACATGGAAGCTCTGGAGCAGCTCAAAGGCGAAGGCGTCGACGTGCGCCGGCTGCCCGATGAAGTACTGGCCAAACTCAAGGAGGTGGCGGCCGAGGTGGTGGATACCAGCGCCGCCGCCGACCCGGTCGCGGCCAAGGTCTGGGCGCAGCAGAAGGCCTACTTGCAGCGCCTGTACGCTTACGCCGAGCTCAACGAAAAGGATATCTACAATATCCGCGGCTGATTCCTGGTCACAAAAAACGCCGGCCTCGCGCCGGCGTTTTTATGTAACGATTCGATCTTAATCGACTGTTTTAGCGCACCTTGCGCAGGATGAAGTCGAACGCGCTTTCCTGTTCGGTGGGCATGATGTTCATCTGTGGAATATGGAACTGGCCTTTCAGGCCGACGCGCAGCGCTTGCTCTTGCAGCGCCCTGGCGTGGTAGGGGTGGTGGTAGAGGATGCTGGCATTTTTGGGGGCGGTTACCAGGATATTGCGGTTGGCCACCCAGATTTCCGGGTCGGCGCTGTCCATCAGGCGCAGCAGGTCGACCTCATGGCGATACTGGACGATGCGCGGGTCATGCAACTGTTGCAGCGTCTCGATGCCGTACAGCTCCTTAGCCTTTTCCAGCGTATCGGCGGTGAAGCGGTATTCCTTGAACACTTCCTCCCAGCGCAGGATATCCAGGGTGGCCTGAACTTCGGTCACGACGGCGCCGCGCACGCGGGTGGATTGGCGTTCGACCGGGTCCTGGCTGTGTGGGTCAGCCATGTCGTCGTGCAGCGCCAGCCAGAGCGCGGTGCTGCCGCCCGCCGAACTGCCGAGCAGAACGATCCGCTCGGGATCGATGTTGTACGCCTCCCGGTTCAGGCGCAGAAACTGTAGCGCCCGCCGTGCGCCGTGCAGCGATTTGAGCAGACCCTGGCGCTCATTGCGCTCCAGCAGTGGGTAGTCGATCGAGGCATAGGCGATTCCGTGCTGCAACAACTGGGCGAGCTCTTGGCGATTGCCGCGGTTATAGGCTTTTTTCTTGCTGCCAGAAGAGAATCCGCCGCCGTGGATGAATACCACCAAGGGCGTCGGGCGTTTCGCTGCATAGGTGTTGGCGGGGAGGAAAATATCCAGCGTGTTGCGCTCGTGCGGGCCGTAGACGACGTCGCGGACAAACAGTGCGGCGGTGTCGTCGAGGCTGAACGGCGGGCTGCTCGGATGCAGGGGAACTGCCGCGAGCGCCGTCGGCAGGCAGATGGTGAGCCAGGCGATCAGCGCTTGCAGCCGGCGGGCGAACGGCTTGTTCGAAGGGACCCGTGTAACCTGGGACAGTGCAACCTGGGACATGATGGCTCTCCAGCCGGCGATGCGAGTCGGTAATTGTTCGGCCAGAGCGGCCGCAGCTTCCTGCAGATAAGTCCTGTTAGAGGGGGGTGGCGGCGGTTCGTTTCAGCGCTCGGCTAAAACCCTTTAACCTCGAAGCGCCCCATATGCCCCGTCCACGCCAACGGCGCGCCCTCGTGCTCGACGCGGTGCGCCGCGCGGGCATCGGTGTCGTCGGCCAAGGCCAGTACCAGCGTCCTGCCATCCAGCCATTCGATGGCAATCAAGTCTGCATCTGCCTGGCGGGTATGGCGCAGCGCCTTGATGCGGCTGCGGCTGGCGGTCACGGTTTCCGCGTCCGGGTCGTAGTGGCCGTGGGGTTCGAGCAGGGAGACGAAGGTGGCGTCGGTCGCAGCGCTCAGGCGTTGGATAAGCACAGGCTGCCGCCGCAGATTGAAGTCGGGATCGTTGGCGCCGGTTTCGGCGAGGATGAGTTGGGCGTTCCGCGGCAGCAGCATGCGGTAGGTATAGAAGCGGTTGCCGTTCATCCAGGTCAGGGCCGAATCGTTTGGCGTCGGTCGGCCGATGGCGTCCACCCAGAGGTGCTGGTAGCCGTTGGCTTGGCCGAGCACGGGGCGGCTGGCGCTGTGCGATTGCAGCGGGAAGCCGATTTCGATCAGTTGGCCGGCGTAATGCAGCGGCAGGTCGTATTGCGCCGGCTGCTCGCCGTCGACGCGCAACAGGTCGAGCACCAAGGGTCCGGTGCTGCCGGCGACCTCGAGTTGCGCCAGGCTGCGGCGAAAGCGCACGCCAGGGTAAGCGCCGCTGATTGCGGCGGTGCTGACGCGGGTATGGGGCTCGTCGATAAAGGCGAGCTGCTCGGGCGCCAGGGTTTCGCCGAGCTTCCAGTCGCCGCCGAAGTGGCTGCTCTGGTTCACCACCAGGGTGTTGTGGGCCACGCTCTGCTTGGCCCAGCTGTCGTTTTCGGGCAGGTAGCGACCGCCGTTCTTGGCTTCGATATTGAGAAAGCGCGCCGCGCCGTAGTCGGTCACCAGCGCCTGGTCGTTGTCGTAGAGCAGCCAGCTCAGCTTGTCGAAATGGCCGTGGCCCATGCCTTGGCCGCTGTTCTTGGCCACCAGGGTCTGATCGCCCGAGCGCAGCACGGCGACGGCGCCCTGGTCGCCCTTGGCACCGTCACGCAGCAGCAACGAGGCGAACGGGAACGGCCGCTGCTGCCCGGCCGCCAGGTCGCGGGCCAGTTGCAGGCCATCCGGTGTCAGTAGTGTGCGCCCTTGCCAGCGGGCGATGGCCAGCAGGCCGGGGTCGTGGCTCTGCGCATAGCCGATGGCGACTGCCTGGTAAAGCTCGTCGGTGCGCAGACTCTTGTCGGGCATGGCGTCGTTGATGGGGAAGAAGTAACCGCCGTAGGTCAGCTGGATGCTGGTGTTGATCGCCTTGAGCAGGATGCCGTCGCGGTAGGCGAAGATCTGCCGTTGCGGCTCGTTCAGCTGGATGGCGTGGGCGAAGACGACGAACGGCAGCAGGGCGTAACGCTGGTAGTAGGGGCCTTCGGAGTAGTAACCATCCGGCGAGAACAGCAGATCGAGCTGGCGCAGGAAGCCGCTTTTGCCCTCCTTGCCCAGGCCCTTGAGCGCCCGCTCCACGTATTCCGTTTCGCCCAGCACATAGCCGGTCATGCCGACGGCGGCGGTGGCCCAGGTGGCGTGGTTGTGGATCAGCTCGAAGGTCTGCGGCTGTCCCTCGGAGAGGAAGTTGGCCATCGGCCGGAACAGCTTTTCTTCGAGCAGTTGGCGTTGCTCCAGGCTAAGGGTGGCGCGAATGGCGTCGTAGCTCTGGATCGCATAAACCAGCCAGACGGCGTCGTTGAGGCTTTGCCAGAACAGCCGTCCCGGCGCGCTGCTGGCGGCGGCCGGGTGCGGCCCCAGGGCCGGGTAGAGTTCGGTGTAGGCCAGCAGCAGGTCGCGCGCATGCTCTGCATAGGCCCGCTCGCCACTGATGCGGTAGAGCAGGCCCGCGTCGTAGAGCGTGCGGTAGTTGCGCTTGTGTTGCTCGTGACTGGGGCCGCCGCCGGGGTCCGTGGGGTAAGGCACCTTGATTGGGCTGCGCAGGGCACTTTCGACGGCCGTTCGTGTGCGCACCAGTTCATCGGCAAACAGCGGATAGGTCAAGGTCTGGTCGGCCGGTAGCGGCCACTCGTTAGGGCTGAGCAGGACGGGGGCGAGTGGCGGTTGCGCCGCGTGGACCAGGCTCGTCAGCAGGCCGAGCAGGCCGAACAGGATAGGTTTTATTTCCATGAGTAAGCGCCACTCCTTGTCGGCTGCCGTTGAGCATGAACTGCATCTTTGAGTACGCGGGCAGCGAGAGTTTCGGCGGAGGGCAGATTTATTTATACGGCTGAGGATCCCCCGCCTGCGAAATGCGCTTCGGCGAAGCCGAGTAGTCGACGGGGCTCCGTAGGGTGCGCCGGGCGTCGCTACGCTGCGCGCACCGCACCGCTTCGGCGAAGCCCGCTGCCCCGGATTGTGCCAAGGCTTATCCGGGCCACGACAATTGAGCCCTTGCGCGGAAGAATCAGCGGCGGGCGGGGACCGGGCGGGTGCGGCCGCTGCCATCGATGGCGACGAAGACGAACACCGCCTCGGTGACCTTGCGCCATTCGCTGGACAGCGGATCGTCGCTCCATACCTCGACCAACATCTGGATCGAGCTGCGGCCGACTTCCAGGGTATGGGTATAGAAGGACAGCTGCGCGCCCACGGCCACCGGCACCAGGAAGGCCATGCGGTCGATGGCCACGGTGGAGACCCGGCCGCCCGCCACCTTGCTGGCCATGGCGGTGCCGGCGAGGTCCATCTGGGCGACCAGCCAGCCGCCGTAGATGTCGCCGAAGCCATTGGTCTCCCGGGGCAGGGCGGTGATCTGCAGGGCCAGATCGCCCTGGGGTGTTGGGTCGTCTTGTTCGAGTTCTTCGATCATGCCGGGAATGCCTATAACCTGGATTCTTATTAGTGTGAGGTCGTGGACGGAAAAATTCGCTTGTAAATGAGGGGCTTGCGCAGGATGGCGATCGTCGCTGGGCCTTCGTTAGCCGGGCCGAACGCTCTAGCGCGGCTAGTATAGCGGTCCCGGTGGCGGGCGACGACCGCCCAGTTCCATATTTGACTGGCCGTACGTCTGGCACCGCTGGCGCATTTGCTATCCTGTGCCAGCGGCCTGCCGCCAGCCCTTCACCCTTAGCCTCGAGAATGCCTCTTCCATGCCAGTCGTGTCTGCCCCCGCCGTGCCGCGTCCGCTCACCCGCCGGGATTACAAGACCCTGTCGCTGTCCGCCCTGGGCGGTGCGCTGGAGTTCTACGATTTCATCATCTTCGTGTTCTTCGCCGCGGTGGTCGGCAGGCTGTTCTTCCCCGCCGACATGCCCGAATGGCTGCGGCAATTGCAGACCTTCGGCCTGTTCGCCGCCGGCTACCTGGCGCGGCCCCTGGGCGGGATCCTGATGGCGCATTTCGGCGACCTGCTCGGGCGCAAGCGCATGTTCACCCTGAGCATCTTCATGATGGCGGTGCCGACCCTGATCATGGGCCTGCTGCCGACCTACGCGCAGATCGGCGTCTGGGCGCCGCTGTCGCTGCTGCTGCTGCGGGTGATCCAGGGCGCGGCGATCGGCGGCGAAGTGCCGGGCGCCTGGGTGTTCGTCGCCGAGCATGTGCCAGCGCGACATGTCGGTTACGCCTGCGGCACCCTGACCAGCGGCCTGACCGCCGGCATCCTGCTCGGTTCGTTGATGGCCACCCTGATCAACAGCCTCTATACCCCCCAGGAGGTCCTCGATTGGGCCTGGCGCCTGCCCTTCCTGGTGGGCGGCGTGTTCGGCCTGTTCTCCGTCTACCTGCGCCGCTGGCTGCACGAGACGCCGGTGTTCGCCGAACTGCAGCAACGCAAGGCCCTGGCGGCCGAGGTGCCGCTCAAGACGGTGCTGCGCGAGCATCGCCCAGCCATCCTGCTGTCGATGCTGCTGACCTGGCTGCTGTCGGCCTGCATCGTGGTGTTGATCCTGATGACGCCCAGCGTGCTGCAGACGGCCTACGGCATCGCGGCGGCGACGGCGCTCAAGGCCAACAGCCTGGCCATCGTCTGCCTCAGCGGCGGTTGCATCGGGGCCGGGATCCTGGCCGACCGCTTCGGCGCCGGGCGGGTCTTCATGTTCGGCTCCCTGTTGCTGGCGGCGGTGACCTGGACCTTCTACAGCAACCTGGCAGCGCACCCGGACTGGCTGTTCGGCCTCTATGCCCTGACCGGCCTGTGTGTCGGCATGATAGGCGCCGTGCCCTTCGTGATGGTCAGGGCCTTTCCGGCGCCGGTGCGGTTTTCCGGCCTGTCGTTCTCCTACAACCTGGCGTACGCGATCTTCGGCGGGTTGACGCCCATGGCCGTGGCCCTGCTGCTGACGCGCAGCCCCCTGGGACCGGCCTATTATGTAATGGCCCTTTGTCTGCTGGGGCTGGGCCTCGGCGTTTACCTGCGCCTGGCCGAGCGCCGCAACCCGGGTCGGGCCGAGGCGTCGCTGGCGGCGGATCGTTAAGGCCGGGACGACCGTTGGGCGTGCCGGCGGCCCGCGGTCATGCAACTGTCACAATCGGGTCATAGAGTGGTCATATGGCCTAACGATACTAGGGCTGTTGAAACCCACTCTATTCCTGCTAGGAGCAAGGCATGAAACTGAAGCGTTTGATGGCGGCCCTGACCTTTGTTGCCGCTGGCGTGAGCGCCGCGACCGCGTTCGCCGCTGTCGACCCGGCTCTGCCGACCTACGAAAAAACCTCGGGCGTCTCCGGTAACCTGTCCAGTGTCGGTTCCGACTCCCTGGCCAACCTGATGACCCTGTGGGCCGAGGAGTTCAAGAAGAACTACCCGAACGTCAATATCCAGATCCAGGCAGCCGGTTCCTCCACCGCGCCACCGGCCATGACCGAAGGCACCGCCAACATGGGGCCGATGAGTCGCGCCATGAAAGACAGCGAGATCCAGGCCTTCGAACAGAAGTACGGCTACAAGCCGACCGCCGTGCCGGTGGCCATCGACGCCCTGGCGGTGTTCGTGCACAAGGACAACCCGATCCAGAGCCTGTCCATCGAGCAGGTGGACGCGATCTTCTCCAGCACCCGCCTGTGCGGTGGCGCCAGCGATATCAAGACCTGGGGCGATGTGGGCCTGACCGGCGAGTGGGCGGCCAAGCCGTTGCAGCTGTTCGGTCGCAACTCGGTGTCCGGCACCTACGGCTACTTCAAGGAAGAAGCCCTGTGCAAGGGTGACTACAAGTCCAATGTCAACGAGCAGCCGGGCTCGGCCTCGGTGGTGCAGTCGATCTCCAGCACCCTGAATGCCATCGGTTACTCGGGTATCGGCTACAAGACCTCCAGCGTGAAAGCGGTCGCCCTGTCGAAGAAGGGCGGCGAGGCCTATGAGGCCAACGAAGCCAACGCCCTGGCCGGCAAATTCCCCCTGGCGCGCTTCTTCTATATCTACGTGAACAAGGCGCCGAACAAGGCCCTGAGCCCACTGGACGCCGAGTTCGTCAAGCTGGTGCTGTCCAAGCAAGGCCAGGACGTGGTGGTCAAGGACGGCTATATCCCGCTGCCGAAGAAAGTGGCTGACAAGGCCCTGAAGGATCTGGGTCTGTAACCGACCAGCGCTACCGGCAGGGACGCCTGTTTGCGGCCAAGCCCGCCTCTCGTTGCGAGGGGTGGGCTTAGTCGTGTCAAGGCGCTGTAACTTTTCTGTCATACAAGCCGATTACAGTACTCGACCTGTATGCCACGAATGAAAATACGGCGCGCTCACGGCCGTGCAGAGACGCTCTGAATGATGAATAACTTGGCTAGTGACTCCCTGACCCCCAAATCCCTCGGGCTGGATTTCAATACCCCGGCCCTGCAGCGTAAGCGGCGTATCCGCGCGCTGAAAGACCACCTGGCCCGCTGGTGCGTGTCCCTCGGCGGCATGGCGGTGCTGGGCGCCATTACCCTGATCTTCTTCTACCTCGCTTATATCGTCTTCCCGATCTTCCAGGGCGTGTCGGTCGACAGCCGCAAGGCCGTGCAACCGGCCTGGATGGCCGAGGCTGGTGCGCCGCTGCTGATGGCCGTGGAAGAGCAGAACCGGGTGGCCATGCGCCTGAACGCCCGTGGCCAGGTGCAATTCTTCGATGCCAAGAGCATGGTCGCCCTGAACGCGGTCGACCTGCCGCTGCCGGCCGGAACCCAGGTGGTCTCGGTCGGCCAGGACCAGCCGGGCAGTAACCGGGTGGCCCTGGGTCTGTCCAACGGCCAGGTGCTGGTGTTCGAGCATGCCTACCCGGTCAGCTACCCCAAGGACGTGAAAACCATTACGCCGCGGGTCGACTACCCCTTCGGTGAAGCGGCCATAGTCCTGGATCAGCAGGGCCGTGCCCTCGACCACGTGGGTATCAGCCTGAACGACGGCACCCTGCTGCTCAGTGGTTCCACCGGCACCGACCTGCATGTGCTGAGCCTGGGCCGCGAGGAAAACCTGATGACCGGCGAGGTGACGCTCAGCGAGGCGCGCCTGGCCCTGCCGCAGATCGCCGAGCCGATCAAGGCCCTGATCCTCGATCCGCGCCATCAGTGGCTCTATGTGATCAATGGTCAGGCCACGGCGGATGTCTTCAGTCTGCGCAGCCAGACCCTGAATGGTCGCTACAAGCTGCTCAACGACGGCACCCGCGAGGTCAGCACCGCGACCGCGCTGCTCGGCGGCATCTCGCTGATGGTCGGCGACAGCAAGGGCGGCATCCAGCAGTGGTTCATGGTGCGCGGCGAGGATGAAAAGCAGTACCTGAAGTCCATCCGCGGCTTCCAGTTGGGTGATAGCGCCATCACCCAGATACTCCCGGAGGAGCGACGCAAGGGCTTTATGGCCCTGGACGCCAAGGGCAACCTGGGCATCTTCCACAGCACCGCGCACCGCACCCTGCTGGTCGAGCAGGTGGCCGAGGGCGCGGCCCTGGCCGGCCTGTCGCCGCGGGCCGACCGGCTGCTGGTCGAATCCCAGGGGCAACTGCAGCGGCTGCTGATCGACAACCCCCACCCGGAAGTGTCCTGGAGCTCGCTCTGGGGCAAGGTCTGGTACGAGAACTACGACCAGCCCGACTACGTCTGGCAGTCGACCTCCGCCAGTACCGACAACGAACCCAAGCTGAGCCTGGCGCCTCTGGCCTTCGGCACCCTGAAGGCGGCCTTCTACGCCATGCTGCTGGCGGCACCGCTGGCGATTGCCGCGGCCATCTACACCGCCTATTTCATGGCGCCAGCCATGCGCGGCAAGATCAAGCCGGTCATCGAGTTGATGGAAGCCTTGCCGACCGTGATCCTCGGTTTCTTCGCAGGCTTGTTCCTGGCGCCCTATGTGGAGGGGCACCTACCGGGGATCTTCAGCCTGCTGATCTTCACCCCCATCGGCATTCTCCTGGCGGGCTTCGCCTGGAGCCGCCTGCCGGAGTCGATTCGCCTGCGGGTGCCGGACGGCTGGGAAGCGCTGCTGCTGATCCCGGTCATTCTGCTGGTGGGCTTCGTCTCCCTGAGCATGAGCGGTCACCTGGAAATCTGGCTGTTCGACGGCAATATGCGCAGCTGGCTGAGCAACGACCTGGGCATCCCCTTCGACCAGCGCAACGCCTTGGTGGTCGGCCTGGCCATGGGCTTCGCGGTGATCCCGAACATCTACTCGATCGCCGAGGATGCCGTGTTCAGCGTGCCCAAGAGCCTGACCTTCGGCTCCCTGGCGCTCGGCGCGACCCCCTGGCAGACCCTGACCCGGGTGGTCATCCTCACCGCCAGCCCGGGCATCTTCTCGGCGCTGATGATCGGCATGGGCCGCGCCGTCGGCGAGACCATGATCGTGCTGATGGCCACCGGCAACACGGCGATCATGGACATGAACATGTTCGAGGGGCTGCGCACCCTGGCCGCCAACGTGGCGGTGGAAATGCCGGAGTCGGCGGTCGGCGGCACCCATTATCGCGTGCTGTTCCTCTCGGCGCTGGTGTTGCTGTCCTTCACCTTCGTGATGAACACCCTGGCGGAAGTGGTGCGTCAGCGCCTGCGCGTCAAGTATGCGTCGCTCTAGGACCTTGAAAGGTATATGTCCGTGAAGAAGAATTCCGTAAACGCCTGGTTCAAGAGCGGCTCGCCCTGGATCTGGATGAATGCCGGCGCGGTGTCCATCGCCGTGATCATGACCCTCGGCTTGCTGGCGGTGATCGCCAGCCGTGGCCTGGGCCACTTCTGGCCGGCCGACATAGTCGAGGCCGACTATCGGGTGCCGGGCCAGGAAGCCAAGGTGATGGCCGGCGAAATCACCCAGATCGAGGAAATCCCCCGGGCCCGCCTGGCCGCCTCCGGTTTGCCGGTGCAGGCCGAGGGCGGCGAGTTCATGACCCGCGAGCTGTTCAAGGTCGGTAACCGTGACCTCTACGGCGCCGACTTCAGCTGGGTGGTGGGCGAGTGGCTGAGCAATCCCCGTACCCCGCAAGGGCTCACGACCTTCGAGCGTCGCGAGTGGGGCAACCTCTACGGCTACCTGGTCAACGTCAAGGAAGCCGGGCAACTGGTGGCC